>JAFDXB010000100.1 GCA_018268175.1 Bacteroidota bacterium
CCATAAAATTATTAGCAATTGCAGCTGTTATGTGCTTTCCTCTAATCGGAAAAGCATGGGGAGTTTTAGGCCACAGAATTGTTGGGCAAATAGCCGATGACCATTTAACACATAAAGCTAAAAAAGAAATAAAAAAAATTCTTGGAAATGAAAGTATTGCTATTGCTGCTAATTGGCCGGATTTTATAAAATCTAACCCATCATATAAATATTTATCCCCTTGGCATTATGTAAATTTTGAAGAAGGATTATCTCAAAGCGAATTATATAATTTTTTAAGAGGCGACACAGCTAAAGATGCATATACAGCAATTAACTTTCTATCGCAACAGTTACGCAATAAAAACTTAAACGATACCTTAAAAGTTCAATATCTCAAATTGCTAATTCATATTGTAGGAGATATTCATCAGCCAATGCATACAGGCCGCCTCGAGGATTTGGGGGGAAATAAAATTAAAGTACTATGGTTTAATGATGAAGTAAACCTTCACCAAATTTGGGATGAACGTTTAATTGATTTCCAACAGTTAAGTTATACAGAATATGCCAAAGCAATAAACTTTTCAACAAAAGAATTCAGAAAAGAATTGCAAAATTCACCCGTTTCTCAATGGCTTTACGAGTCTTATGGTGTTGCCGAAAAAATTTATGCTGATATCAAACCGGGTAGTAAATTGAAATATGAATATAATTACAACTGGATTGATACTTTAAATATCCAACTATTAAAAGGTGGTATCCGCCTTGCGGGATTATTAAATGAAATATTCGGATAAAAAAAGAGGAGAACTTAATCTCCTCATTTTTTAAAATGGATATTTTTCTTCTTCAATCAATTTAGCAGCCACAATCCTGCGTGCTTCTTTAGAATTAAAAGGTTCCATTTTTGTAAATCTTTTTAATCCCAGCAACATCATCCGTTGTTCGTCGCCTTCGGCAAAAGAATTTATTCCTTCTTTACCTGCTTTTGCTATCCGGTCAACTGCATCATTTAAAAATACATGAAGCATCGCCATTTGTACTTTATTATTCTCTTCCCCTGATTTTTCAACGCCACGCTGAACCCTAAGTAACATGCTTTCAGCAACAAACGTTTGAATTGCCATATCTGCAATATTCATCAATATTTCTTGCTCCTTGCTTAAGGTCATCATTAATTTTTGAACTGCAGCCCCTGCAACCATTAAAATGGCCTTCTTCATATTTGCAATAGTTTTATACTCCTTTGCAAATGGAGTTTCATCATCAGAACTAAAATCAGGAATACTCATTAATTCCTTTTGAACATTCATTGCCGGAGTCATTAAATCTAATTCTCCTTTTAATGCTCTTTTTAAAATCATGTCCACAGAAAGCAATCTGTTTATTTCGTTTGTGCCTTCAAAAATTCTGTTGATTCTGCTATCGCGATAAGCGCGGCTGATAGCATATTCATCGCTAAAGCCGTTTCCTCCATGAATTTGAACGCCCTCATCAACAACATAATCTAAAACCTCGCTGCCGTGAACTTTTAAAATGGCGCATTCAATGGCAAATTCTTTTGCTGCACCTAAGAGCGATTCATTAAATTGCTTACCTTCTGATAAAAGTTCCTTTTCTTTTTTATCTATCCAATATGCTGTTCTGTATAGAGCACTTTCATCTGCAAATATTCTTATTGCCATTTCGGCGAGTTTATATTTAATTGCTCCGAATTTAGCAATAGGCAAATTAAACTGCTCCCTGTTTTTAGCATATTTTATTGATTCAGTTAATGCTGATTTTGCTCCGCCATTTGTTGCTGCATCAAGTTTTAATCTTCCAATATTCAAAATGTTGAAGGCTATCACTTCTCCTTTTCCAATTTCACCTAAAACATTCTCAACCGGCACTTTGCAATCCTGAAAATAAAGCTGAACAGTAGATGACCCTTTTATCCCCATTTTATGTTCTTCCTGCCCCTGAGTAAACCCTTCCATTCCTCTTTCCAAAATAAAGGCAGTAAATTTCTCTCCGTCAATTTTTGCAAATACTGTATAAACATCGGCAAAGCCGCCATTTGTTATCCAGCTTTTTTGACCATTTAATATATAATATTTTCCGTCGGAAGATAGTTTGGCAGTTGATTTTGCTCCAAGTGCATCACTTCCGCTGCCCGGCTCCGTTAATCCATAAGACCCTTTCCATTCACCGGTTGCCAGTTTTGGTATATATTTTTTCTTTTGTTCCTCTGTTCCAAAATAAAGTATTGGCAAAGTTCCAATTCCCGCATGGGCACTCATAGCTACGCTGAAAGAATATCCGCCACCTAATGCTTCGCTAACAAGCGTTGATGTTATGAAATCTTTACCCATTCCATTTAACTCTTCAGGCACTGAAGCGCTTAATAATCCCATCTCACCGGCTTTCTCCATCAATGATGGCATGAGGCCGGGTTCTGCTTTGTCAATCCTGTCCATTACCGGCAAAACTTCAGATGCTATAAATTGATGACACATATCTTTTATCATCAGTTGCTCCTCCGAAAAATCTTCAGGAGTAAATGTATCAGCAGGATTTGCGGCCTTAATCACCCATTCGCCGCCTTTTACTTTTTCAGAAATTGTTGTTTCCATTTGGAGATATTTTTATAATTATTAAGCAAGATTATCGTACACTTTTTGTAAAACAGTTTTTGCAGTTTCCAAATCCTTTTGGTTAACACCTTCCAAAGCTTCATTCAATGTGGCATTAGCAATTTCCATAGTTTCAGATTCAAGGTTTTTTGCTGCCGTAGTAAGAAAAATTAAATTTATTCTTCTGTCATTTTTTGATGGAACCCTTTTTACTAAATCTAATTTTTCCAAATTGTCAACGAGTCGTGTAATGCTGGGCTTATCCCTAAACGTGGCTTCACATAATTGTTGCTGGCTTCGGCCATCTTCTTTCCACAATTGACTTAAAATACTCCACTGCTCAATTGTAATTTCTATTCCGGCATGCTTGAAATTCTTCTGTAATTTCCGTGCAATTGCAGTACTCGCTTTACCTGAAATAAAACTGTATAGTTCTCCTTTCTTAAATTGGTTGTTTAACATATAGTTGTTTATGCAACTATACAAATTTAAGTTTCCGGTTTTATTATAAAAAATATTTCTTGGGAATTTTTAGCCGGGGTTATTGCCAAAGCCGCTCATAAAGCGGGAAGTTTTTACCTTTTCTTCCAAAAGCTCACGAACATCCTTCATCAACTTATCAACTTCATTATTTTTTAAACCATCATAAACTCCGCGAAGGCGGCCGAAGCGGTCAACAAGTGCAAAAAACTGTGTATGAATGAATTGATCATTTATATTCTGAGATGTATCGGGGTTGCCATTATCTATCATATACCCTTTTCTTGCCAGATAGTACAATTCATCTTTGGGCCCTGTTACAAATTGCCAGTTCTTATTTTCCGGCTGTTTTTCATCAATCATTCCATTAAATGCATACGATCCGTTTGGTTTAAGCACAAGCTTACTTTGAATCATTTTATTTTCATACTCCTTTAATACAGGCACACTGTCGGTTTCAGGCATACAGGTATGAGATATAATCATAAAATCCCGTTCATCACGGAAGGTTTCATAAACCCTTCTCATGTTAGCATTCATTTTTGGGCAAATACCTTTGCAGGTTGTAAAAAAATATTCTGCTACATACACTTTGTTGTCAACACTTTCCTTATTTATAACCTTCCCATTCTGGTTAGTAAAACTAAACTCCGGTATATTGTTATTAATAACTGCCAGCTTTGAGGTGGAAAATTTAAAATCCTTCAAAGAAAAAAACAAAAATCCTGTTATTAAAACAGCGAAAAAGATAATATAAAATACCAATTTTTTCATTGCAGGAAAATTTCCGCAAAGGTACGTTAAAGCATTTTATCCAATTCTGAGGAAACAAACTCAATAAGAGTTTTAACTTTTTGCGGGGAAAAGTCAAATTCTAATCCCGCAGTTTTATAAAGTTCAGGCAGTGTTTTGGTGCCTCCAAGCTTTAATGCGTTGCAATAATTTGATAAAGCTGATTCCGGATTTTCTTTATACTGTTTCCAAATTCCGATAGCTCCCAATTGTGCGATTCCGTATTCTATGTAATAAAATGGAACTTCAAAAATATGAAGTTGTTTGCGCCATTGATTTTTGCGATATTCTTCCAACCCGGTATAATCAATTTCTTCGCTGCTGAACTCTTTCAATATTGATAACCAGGCTTCATCTCTTTGTTCATCAGTATGGCCGCTATTTAAATAAATCCAATGTTGAAATTTGTCAACAGCAGCTATCCACGGCAACAGTAATATAATTTCTTCAAGATGTTTTGTTTTAGCTTTTTTTAAATCACTTTCATTTTTATAAAAAGTATTCCAATAATCCATTGTCATCAGTTCCATAGACATACTTGCCACCTCAGCTATTTCCATAGGATATTCTTTAAAGGAAGTAAGTTTTAAATGGTGCGCTAAAAATGAATGAACTGCATGGCCCGCTTCATGTATTAATGTAGTAACATCGTCGGGTTGCCCTGTGGCATTCATAAAAATAAACGGCACTCCGCTTTCGGGAAGCGGGCAGTTAAATCCACCCGGTGCTTTACCTTTTCGGCTTGCCAAATCAAGTTTATTATCTTGTTGCATTCTTGTTAAGCAATCACCGAAAAATGTATCAAGATGGTTTACACAGCAAATAGTTTTTTCAAGTAATTCTGCGGCTTCACCGAAAGGCCGTAATGGTTCGCCTGTATCGGCATCCAAATCCCAGGGGCGCAATTGGTCAATTCCTAATTTCTTTTTCTTTCTTAAATAAATTTTAGAAAGCAGCGGAACAACATATTGTTTTATTGCATCGTGAAATTTATAACTTTCATTTTCAGAATAGTCAAACCGGCCTAACTCTTTATAGCGGTAAGAAACATAGTTTTCAAAACCGGCATTTTTTGCCTCTTCATTTCTTAATTGAAGCAGTTTGTTGAACAAAATATTCAATTCATTCTTTACGCTAAGTCTGCATTCATTTATTTTAAAATATGCCTCTTTGCGCTTTTCCCTGTCACTGCTTAGCAGAAATTTTCCTGCTTGCTGTAGGGTTAACTCTTCACCGTCAATATTAACCGTTAGCCTTCCGGTAATTCTGCCAAATTCCTGTTGTAAAACAGAAATTTCCGATTGAACGGCAATATTTTTTTCATTGAATAAGTCAATATTTTTCCTTGTGTTTCTAATTAATGTTCCATATAAATTTTTATCAAGGCTTCCCAAAAAAGGACTATTCAAAAACTTTTTGTTTATTTCGTTTACATAAGGTTGCATTTGAGGTTGAATGTCTGTACAATAAAAATTGTATGCCTCTTCCAGTTCCTTATTTTCAGTATCGCAAGAAGATTTTATCTGTCGCAAACATGCATCTTCATTAACCACAGCTTCAAGCTCACTTAAATCACTTAACCAGTTTAAAAATTCGCTTTCTGAATTAATTTTTCTTGATAGCAAAGATTTAAAAAAGGGTTCTACGTTTTGCCAGTTTGATATTATAAAACCCTCCGGTATAAACGTTCTTTTTATTTTTTGAATATCAGCAGAATACTTCATTGTTTATAAAAAATAATGCAACAACCTCACATGGCTGTTGCATTAAAAATTTATTTAAAAAATATTATTAAGCCATTTTGCGAGGCACATTAATTTTTTTTGCAGGAGCCGATTTTACGGTTGTCTGCTTTGCAGATGATGATTTAACGGATTGCTTTTTTTCAGGCTCAGTTTCAACTTCTTTATGTTCTAATTCAGAAGCTTTAATTTCAATGTTATTTGCCTTAATGATAGAAAACCATTTTATCATTTTTTTCATATCACTTGTGTAAACTCTGTCAAAATCCATATCAGGATAAACTTTTTCAAAATATGCTTTGATAGCTTTAACATCTGCTTTAGCATCAGGTAATTTTTCCTCTGAATTTTGCATTGCAAGAAAAACATCAGTTAACCCAACATTTTCTTTTGTTGTATAAACTTCAATGCTTTCGAGGTGAGAAAAATTATGAATCCTGTTGCTCACAAATTTTGTGCTCTTATCCTCTAATGATCTGACAATTCCTCCATCGGCTTTTGTAGAAACAAGTTCAAACAAACCTCCAAGGCCGGTTACGGAAACTAATTTGCTGTAATTCATAATTTATTTTCAATTTTGGTTTGCAATATTATATAATTGTGCCAATATTTTGCGCATAACTTTTGTTATTAAACTACGCTGCCTTAAGGCAGTCTAACACTTTTTCAAATTTTTCAATATATAACCGGATGAAATTTCTATCCTTTTCAATCTTGCTTATTTTCTTTAGCATACCATCTTTTTCACAAATCAAAACCATCGAAGGAACTATTTCAAATCCTGATGTTAAATCAGGTGCAACAATTTCTCTTTTGCTGGAAAGAGATTCAAGCGTTTTCGCTAATACTATAAGTGATTCAGCCGGTAATTTCCGGTTTTCAAATCTTCCTGCAGATAGCTTTATTGTTAATATCTCTGCAGTTGATTACCAACCTTACATTGCATATGCAAATTTAGTTTATAAAGATGATCATGATTTTGGAAATATAGTTTTACAATTAAAAGGCAAAGATTTAAGCGCAGTTACAGTGATTGCTAAAGTGCCGCCGGTAACACAAAAAGGAGATACTGCTCAATATAATGCAAGCCAATTTAAGGTAAACCCTGATGCAAATGCCGAAGACCTCATTAAAAAAATGCCGGGTATAACTGTTGATAAATCCGGAACTGTTACAGCACAAGGCGAACAAGTAAGAAACGTTACCGTTGATGGTAAAAAATTCTTTGGCGATGATGCCACCGCTGCCTTAAAAAATCTTCCTGCCGAAATAATTGATAAAATTCAGGTGTTTGATAAATTAAGTGATCAGGCGCAGTTTACAGGTTTTGATGATGGAAGTGCAACCAAAGCAATAAATATTGTTACTAAAACAGCAAATAAAAACAGCCAATTTGGAAGAATTTATGCCGGTTACGGTACTCATGACCGATACTCTGCCGGAGGCAACATTAGTTTTTTTAAAGGTGATAGAAGGATTTCTCTGGTTGGGCTTTTTAATAATATTAATCAACAAAACTTTTCATCAGATGATCTTTTGGGTTTAACAGGAAGCTCTTCAACAAGAGGCCGCAGAGGTGGCGGCGGCAGTGCCGGAAATTTTTTGGTTGGCCAGCAACCGGGAATTAGCATAACAAATGCATTCGGAATAAATTATAGTGATAAATGGAGCAAAAATGTTGAAGTAACAGGAAGTTATTTTTTTAATCAAAGCAATACTGATAACAGCCAAGTTTCAAATTCTCAATATTTTATTGAAAATGAAGACAACCAGTTTTACGATGAGTTAAATAGTTCCGGCGCTAAAAATTTTAATAACAGAGCAGACCTCCGTATTGAATATAAAATTGATTCAAACAATTCAATGATATTTTCTCCTTCAATAAGTTTTCAAAATAATGATCGGGGAAGTAATGTAAATGGCGTAAGATATTATACTGTTAGCGATATCATCAGCCGCACACTTTATTCAACTAATGCAAAATATTCAGGGTATAATTCAAATAATAATTTATTGTTCAGGCACAGGTTTTCAAAACCGGGGCGAACTATATCAGTAGGATTAAATGCCGGCTTTAGTTCCCGCAATGGCGATATTTATTTGGAATCCATAAATGAATATTTGGATTCAGGGATTTCAAACGACACTATTCAACAATTTACAGATCAGTTAACCAAAGGATCAAACTATTCGGCAAATATTGCCTACACAGAACCATTAGGAAAAAAATCGCAATTGCAAATAAATTACTCTCCTTCTTTTAATAAAAACTCATCTGATCAGGAAGTTTTCCAGTTTGATAATTCCAGTTCAAAATATTCAAAATTAGACAGCGCTCTTACTAACATTTTTGATAACACTATTCACAGCGAAAATTTAGGAGTGAATTTTAGAAGTGGCGACAAAGACAATATGTTTTCTGCCGGACTCACCTATAAGTATTCTGAACTGCGCAGCGACCGTGAGTTTCCATCAATTGATAAGCTAAGTCATTCATACAATAACCTCCTTCCATTTTTAATGTGGAGAAAGAAATTTAATTCAAAAGAAAATATTAGAATTATGTTCAGAGGTTCTGCAAACACGCCAAGTGTAAATCAACTTCAGGACGTAATTAACAACAGCAACCCATTGTTTTTAAGCACCGGAAATCCTGATTTGAATCAACAAATTAATCGTTCTTTCAGTGTCAGATATTCCTTTACCAATACAGCCAAAGGAAAAAGTTTTTTTGCAAATGTTTACGGAATGCAAGCCTCAGATTATATAGGAAATGCAACCTACATTGCAGCAGGTGATTCTATGATCGGCCAGAACGTTCTCTTGCCCAGAGGCGCACAGTTATCAAAACCTGTAAACCTTGATGGATATTTTAGTTTGCGCTCCTTCTTAACTTACGGTGTTCCTTTAAAATTTATTAAATCAAACCTAAATCTTAATGGAGGTTTTAGCTGGTCTAAAATACCCGGTTTTGTAAATTCAGTAAATAGCCTTACAAATAACTATACTTATTCAGGGGGTGCAGTTATTTCTTCTAATATCAGTGAATATATTGATTATACATTTTCTTACTCGGCCAACTTCAGCGTTGTAAAAAATAATATTCAACCTCTGTTAAACAGCAATTACGTCAATCAGTCTGTTGGCGCAACTTTAAATCTTTTATCAAAGAAAGGCTGGTTTGTTGCGAATGATGTTTCAACACAAATTTATAGTGGGTTAAGTGCAGGTTTTAATCAGACGTATACTTTGTGGAATGCCGCTGCAGGAAAGAAGTTTTTAAAAAATCAGAATGGCGAATTGAAACTTTCTGTTTTTGATATTTTAAAACAAAACAAGAGTATAACAAGGAATGTAAATGACAGCTATATTGAGGATGTACAAAATAAAATTCTCACACAATACTTTCTACTAACCTTCACTTATCGCCTGAAAAATTTTGGAAAGGCGCCGCAGACTTCAACAAGAAAAGATGAATCAGGAAGAGGAAGGCCGGGCTTTTAAAAAATTTAATTAATATGCGTTTTAAATGAAAATTTTAAAACGCATTTTCCTTTTTTTGTTTATAGGCCATTTGGTTTATATCGTGCTTTGCAGATGGATAAACCCTCCAATAACTATAACACAAATTGTAAGTGTTATTAGCGGCGATGGTTTAAGCAGAGATATGATTTCTTATGATGAAATGGGAAGAAGTATAAAACTTGCAGTAATTGCCGGAGAAGATCAATTATTTCCTGACCACAACGGATTTGACATTAAAAGCATTAAAAAAGCTATGAAGTTTAATGAAAAACATCCAAACAGGCAACGAGGCGCAAGCACTATTAGCCAGCAAGTAGCAAAGAATGTTTTTTTATGGCAAGGAGGTGGATTTTTTAGAAAAGGGCTTGAAGTGTATTTTACTTTTATGATTGAAAGTTTGTGGAGTAAAAAAAGAATTCTTCAAACATATTTAAATGTTGCCGAAATGGGCAAAGGCATATTTGGTGTAGAGGCTGCTGCGCAGAAGTATTTTAAAAAAAATGCAGCACAACTAACCAAGGCAGAGGCAGCGCAAATTGCAGCTTGCCTTCCAAATCCTAAGAAGTATTCAGTAAAACCTTTGAGTAAATATGTGTCTGTAAGATCGGCTATTTTATTGCGACAAATGAATTCGCTGCAAGCCGATAATGATATAATAGATTTAATCCGGTAAAGTGTCTAACATCAACAATTTTTAATTTTGGATTTTTTAATTTTGGATTTTGGATTAATAGTCAATCGTAAATTTAAAATCGTAAATCTAAAATCACACAATCATAATTGGTAAAATAATTTTGGATTTTGGATTTTTTGATTTTGGATTTATAGTTAATCCTCAATCTAAAATCGTCAATCTAAAAATCGTCAATCATAAAATCGTAAATCTAAAATCACACAATCATAATTGGTAAAATAATTTTGGATTTTGGATTTTTTGATTTTGGATTAATAGTCAATCGTAAATCTAAAATCGTAAAATCTAAAATCACACAATCATAATTGGTAAAATAATTTTGGATTTTTTGATTTTGGATTTATAGTTAATCGTCAATCTAAAATTGCCAATCTAAAATCCTCAATCTAAAATCCTCAATCATAAAATCCTCAATCATAAAATCGTCAATCTCAAATCGTCAATCTAAAATTGTCAATCTCAAATCGTCAATCTAAAATCGTAAATCTAAAATCATAAAATCCTCAATCAATCAAATATTCCTTTATCGCTGCGATTGCACCTTCAAACCTTAAATTTTCGTTACCTGAAATTTCTGCCCATGGTGTGTTTTGATTAATCATGGCGTCCTTATAGTAGTTGAATAATTTCATCCTTGTTTCCAGATCAGGATATTCCCGCAATTCATCTTTTTGCCATGGAAGATCTGTATTACAAAGCAAGTATAAGTCATACTTCCGCGTAGCGATATTATTTAAAATAAATGATTCGCATTTGTTATAAACATACTCGCTCCACACTTTTAAAACATAACTATCTGTATCAATAAAAATAAATTTTTCTTTCGCAGCGCAGGCTTTAATAGCCGAATTTTCAAGTTCTATCTGCCCTATGGCAATATTTAAAAAATCTGTATAAGTGTAATCTTTTCCGTTTTCCAAAAGGTATTCACGTGCATATTCATTCACAAAAGGTGAATTAAAATATTTTGCCAAACCTTGTGTAAGGGTTGATTTACCTGTAGATTCAGGGCCGATAATCACTACTTTTTTCATCTTTTTTTACTTTATTCATCCATAGAATTAATCCGCTGATTGCCATTGCAAGTAATATCAAATAATATATTCCCGTAAAAGCATAGCTTTTTGTAAGGTACAAGGGAATAGAAACTATGTTAGTGATAATCCACCAAATCCAGCTTTCCACTTTTTTCTTAGCCATCAGCCACATGGCTGTAAAAGCTGAAGCGCTTGCCAATGCATCAGCCCAGGGAATTGCACCGGGTGCAAATTCGTTTTTTAAGTATTTTAATGATAGGAAAATTAAAATGTACAAAACCGCAAAAAATAGTGTTTGATGAATCCATTGTTGTTTGGAAGAGGTAGTAATTTTTAAAACATTATGGTTTGCAAAATCCTTTTTGCTCCAAAGCCACCATCCATATATGCTCACTATCGTGTAATAAATATTTACAGAAGCCTCACCTAATAAATGACCTTTAAAACTTAAATAAACATAAAGTATGGTATTTATAAGGCCGGTAGGATACACCAGAATATTTTCCTTTCTACTGAAATAAACACTTACAATTCCAAATACAACTGCAATATATTCAGGAATGGAAGTATTTTTTAGGTCATTTAAAAATTGTGGAACAAAATCCATTTTACATAATTAATCATTTAATTTTTATTAGTGCATAAAAAAGCGCCCGAAGGCGCTTAAAACATAAAAACAAATTATAAACAAAAAACTATTCTGATTCAGCAACAACTTCTTTTACCTCGGGGATCATTCTTTTCATCATGCCTTCAATTCCGGCTTTTAAAGTTATCATAGATGAAGGGCAACCGCTGCAACTTCCCTGCATTAATAAATTAACTTTACCATCTTCATAACTCTTAAATTGTATTGCGCCACCATCCATTTCAACTGCAGGCTTAACATAGTTTTCGAGTATTTCCTTAATCCTTTTAACTACATCATCATCATCGGCATTTACGGTATTTGAGCTTTCAGTTTTTAAAACCGCAACTTCATCTTCGTTCACAACAGGTTTTCCTTCCTCAAGATATTCTTTAAGAAACTGCTTAATTACCGGAATTACATCGTGCCAGTCATCAGTTTCCGGAGTTTTTGTAAGTGTAACAAAATTGCTTGCTATAAAAACTGATTTTATAAATGGAAAAGTAAACAATTCCTGAGCTAGCGGAGATGGCTTTGCAGAGGACGCATCCGGAAGGTCTATTGATTTGCCCGGATATAAAAGTTTGTTCGCAACAAACTTCATTGTTTCAGGGTTGGGTGTCATTTCAGTATATATGCTAATAACCGGATTTCCTGTTTTTATCATAATAGTATATTTCTGCAAAGGTAACCTTTGTTTTTCACTTTAAGAATCAGTTCAATGAACCGTTTCCTTAAATTGTGATAAAACCTTTGGTTCTAAAAACATTAAATTTTTCCTTCAAATAAAAAATTTATGCAGGAATTAATATGCTTCGGTTATTTCATTATTTTTGTTGAACCTTACCTCAACCTAATGAAACAACTACATATCAAAACAATCTTAATGATTGATGACGATCCTGATGATTGTCTTTTATTAAGTCAGGCAATAAAGGAAGTTTTTTCGGAAATCACTTTGTTGATAATGGAAGGTTGCAGCCTAATAAACAATATGTCAAATTTTAAACCTGTTCCGGATTGTATTTTTCTTGACCTCAACATGCCCGTTTTGAACGGTTTTGAATGTATGGATATGATTAGGTTAAACAAACAATTTGACAATACGCCAATATTTATTTATTCTACCTCATCGGATATTTCACAAATAAGACAATGTTACCTGAAAGGAGCTCAACTTTATATTCAAAAGCCTTCTTCATTTTCTAAAATCAAAGAAATAATTCGAAAGATTTCAGTTATTAATATCTCAGATCTTAAAGAACATCAAATTCATTGCAAGATTTTTACGGGTTAATTAGCCTGTGGGTTTTAGATTAATGTCTGAGTCAAAATTTGTAAATAGCATTTTTGATAAATATATTTCTCCTTGCGGCCCTTCCCTGAAGCCAATGTTGTAACAATAGTAATAAACATGGTTGTTTTCAGTTAATAACGTACCGGTATAATAATTAAAATTATAGCCTAACTGAAATAAAATTTCTTTGCTTAATGTTATTTCACTTTTATTGTCGCTGAAACAATTTTCCAGAATTTTCCTGTTTCTTGCTAAAGCATTATTTATATTTCGCATCAGGTTATTTACCGGCGCTTTAGCATTGTTATTAAAAGTGTTTTTGCAAAAATCATTACAAAATTTTTTATCAATTCTGCCTTTAAGTTTTTTGCTGCAATTCATGCAGAAGTTTAAACGTGCCATAAAAATTTGTTTTTCTAAAATTAATTCGATGTTTAAACTATTACAATTCCCCATTTTGGTAATAAAAGGGGTATATATCCGAATGTAAACGTTTAAAATGCCGGAAATTTTTAAATGCGAATTAATTTTCCGCTATAGTTATTTTCTAACTTAAATTTTAAACAATGGAAACAATGAGGAACAGAGTGCAGTTGATCGGCCATTTGGGCAAAAAGCCCGAAACTAAAACTACCGAAAATGGAAAAAAGCTGGTGAAATTCAGTCTTGCAACAAGCGACAGTTATAAAAACAATGAAGGTAAAAGTGTAACTGAAACACAGTGGCACAACCTTACTGTTTGGGGGAAGTTAGCTGATGTTGCCGAAAAATACCTTGATAAGGGAAGTCAGGTAGTTATTAGCGGAAAGCTATTGAACAGAAGTTACGAAAGTAAAAGCGGCGAGAAAAAATACACTACTGAAATTGTTGTAAACGACCTTGTAATGGTGGGTAAGAAATCGTCATGATTTGGAGCGTGGGGAGAAATCCCTGCGCTTTTTTTCAAAAAACGTTTGTACATAACAGTTAATAAACTACCTATTTACAAAAACCTTCTGAGTTATGGTTTTAAGTACTTTGTACAAATTCCGTCGTGAACCTCGTGGTTACCTTTAACCACTAAAAGCACGAAGAATTAAAAAAAACGTGGTGTTATACTGCACAATAGATTGGGGTTTATACATTGTTTTGTGTCGCTCCTCCGAGCTTGCTGGTATTTTAAATTTTTTGGCTATTAATATTTTGTCCCTCCGGGACTGGATGTCTCCATTTTTTAGATTGACACAATCTTTAAGAATGATAATATTTAAAAAAACAAATCTCTCAATAAAAGTTTCTTACCATTAATTAATAAAAAGATACTATCCCAAAGGGATGAAACTTTTTTAACAACCAAAAATATTGAAGGATTGAAATTTAGGAATGTATCTGCCCTTAATTAAGAAAACGTTTGTACATAACCGTTAGTAAGCCGTCTATCTTCCGTAATCGTCCTGAACACGTACTATATCTGATTCATCACTTGGATTTTCCGGGTCTGTATGCCGCC
>JAFDXB010000101.1 GCA_018268175.1 Bacteroidota bacterium
CGGAGCTACAACAAAAGATTTAACTTCCTTGAATGCAGGAACATTTAGTGTTACCATTAAAGATGCTCTTGGATGCACATTTACTCAAAACAATATTGTGATTTCACAACTGCCCTCAACTTTAACTGCTGCTTATGCTGTTATTAATGAGCGTTGCGGCGGAAGTAACGGCTCAATTAATTTAAATGTTTCGGGTGGTAATGCGCCATATACTTTTTTATGGAACAATGGCAGTACTGCTGAAGATTTGTTAAACATCAGTGCCGGATCTTATTCCGTAAAAATTAAAGATGCATCCGGATGTGAAAAGGATTTTACAAACATATCTTTAACGAATACAACTTCAAACGTTGCAATCAATTTGGGTGCAGACAGAAATTTATGTCCCGGTGAAAATATTGTATTAAATCCCGGATCATTTACTTCATATTTATGGCAGGATAATTCAACTGCAGCAACATTCAGGGTTTCCGGCGCCGGAACCTATTATGTAACTGTAAAAGATGCGTTTGGCTGCTCAGGTTCAGATACTATTAAAATTGTTGCAAGTACATTTTGCAATGTTTATTTTCCTGCAGCTTTCACTCCTGATGGCGATAATTTAAATGACAATTTTGGTTTACTTGGAGATATAACTTCAGTTAAAAATTATGAACTTACTATTTATGGAAGATGGGGACAGAAAGTTTTTCATACAAAGAACCCTTCAGAAAAATGGGATGGCACTTATAAAGGAAAAAAACTTTCATCACAAACTTTTGTTTGGATGGCTTCATTCACTATTGGAAGCAGGCTTCCTCAATTAGAAAAAGGAACAATAACTTTAATAAGATAATCAGTAGTAGAATGTTTCTGTTCTAAAAACTCCATTTTCCGCAATGCGGACAACATAAACTTGTTTGCCATCTTTTGATTTTAAAAGAACAATATCATAAACATTATCACCAAACTTTTTCTTAATATCCTGAACAACATTATTAGGGATATATGTTTGATTTACAGGAACGAAGGTTTTTTTGTCGCCTGTAAAAACTTTAACCGTTTTCATATTATCGCCTGTTTTTGAAACTCTTTTAACCTCTACTACTTTTAATTCTTCAGGTTGATTTGTGGTTTCAGGAACTTTTGCAACCTGAGGCAAAGGTTCTGTAGCTACAACAGTATCATTTGTAAGAGGTAAATTTTCCTGCACATCAGTAAAATACTGAGATGTTTGGGTTGGAGGATAAGGCGAAGTGGTTGTGGGAGGTTGGCCTCCACTAATTGCTGAACTGCTGATAATTGTTCCCGGGTTTCCATTGGGGTTTACGCCGGAATTACTGTTATTGTTGGTGGTATTTATATTGGTCTTAGTATTGTTATTTTGTAAAACTTTATTGTTTTGAGAAATTACATTGCCTGACGTAATTAATATAAATACTGATAAGATAATCTTTTTCATATCATGTATTTTAAACAATTCCCGTGCCCGTAGTGTACATTTGCACCTTATAAAACACGAAATGAGGCATTTTAAAATTTTTTCAAAAGAAGATATCTTATCATTAACAAGAATCAGGAAATATGAAACAAAAATAGGCGAGAGGATTGAGGCAATTAAAAATGTAGCAGAATGGGAAAAGGAGTTATCCGAATCAAAAGCCAAATTTGTTATTATAGGAATTCCTGAAGATATAGGAGTAAAAGGCAATTTGGGTATTGGCGGAGCAGATACAAACTGGCATCCGTTTTTAAATTCTTTTTTAAATGTTCAGTCTAATTCATTTTTAACCGGTGAAGAAATGCTTCTTCTTGGCAATTTCGATTTTGGAGATATAAAGTATTTAATTGAAAACACTGCTAATAATAGTGATGAACTCATTGATGCTTACAGGCATGCTGTTTCAATTATAGATGATGAAGTAGAAAACATCATCAAACTTATAGTTTATGGCGGAAAAATTCCGGTGATAATTGGTGGCGGCCACAACAATGCATACCCAATAATTAAGGGTGTTGCAAAGGGGTTGAAAAAACTTGATCTTATTCCGCTTGCGCAAATAAATTGTATTAATCTTGATGCACATGCAGATTACAAAGTAACTGAAGGCAGGCACAGCGGAAATGCATTTCGATATGCTGACAGAGATGGTTTTCTACAGAAGTATGTAGTACTTGGAATGCATGAATCTTATGTACAACAAAATGTTTTAACCGACCTTGATGAAAGCCCGTTCTTAAAATATTTTACATACGAAGATATTTTTCTGCGAAATAAATTAAGCTTTGAAAACGCAATTGATGAGAGTTTAAATTTTTGCGGAAACACACATATTGGAGTTGAGGTGGATGTTGATTGCATTGAAAATATTTTAAGCAGTGCTTATACACCGTGTGGAATAAGTATTTTAGATAGCAGGAAATTTATCAATCAAATTTCTACAAAAGCAAAAGTTTCCTATTTACATATTTCAGAAGGCGCTTGTCAATTAGTGAACGGTAAAAAGGATGAGGGTGTGGGTAAGTTATTGTCTTATTTAATTTGTGATTTTGTAAAGGGTTGTGCTAAATATGGGGTTTAGTTAATTATTTAATAGTTTTGCCACTCCTTTACCATTATTAGAGTTTAATACATATATGCCTAAAGTTTTTCTTGTAACGAAATTAAATACCACCAATATTGGAAATCAAGCACTTTCTAATGAAATCATAAATGTTTTTAAGAATGAATTTGGAGATGAAAACATTCATGTAGGCGGCCGTCCGGTGGGGCTTCTGAACTATGATTTCCCAAAAATTAAAGTATCTGAAGATCCTGTTGCTTTATTTGAATCGTGGGCTGAAAAGGTTTATAAAAAATATATTTCTTCTGATAAAAAGGAAAAATTTATTCCTTCTGTTCCACAAATTAAATTGGTAACAGAGGAAAGCTCTGAAATGAAAACAGAAGGTGTAAAAAAGTTATTACGCCCATTAAAAAAGAAGTTATCAAAAGTTTTTGTGTATGACAAAAGTTACCGGAACAGGCTCAATATTATTGCTGCAAGCGATGTAATTGTATATAGCGGCGCCGGTGAGGTAGTTGATACTAATGTGTTTTTACGTCAGCTTCTGGAACTCAGGGTAGCTCAAAAACTGGGTGTTAAAACTGCCGCTGTTAATCAATCTGTTGTTATAAGTTCTGATGTATATAAAAAATTGCTTCATCACGTTTACGGAAAAATGGATAAAATTGTTGTGCGTGGTGATGTTTCAAAAAAGCTGCTTGAAAGCTGCGGAGTTGATTCAAGAAAAATAACCCTTGCTCCTGACACAGCAATTCTGTCTGCCGAAGAAAAAAAGGAGAAAAAGATTAGTAGTAGGGTTGGCTTAAATTTTACACCCGGGATTAAATACAGTGCGGATTTAGTAGAGCCAATTATAAACAAATTGAATATGCTTGGCCATGAAATATATTTTATTACAAATGAGCCTATTGGCGATTTAAATATTCAAAAAGAGTTAATGGAAAAATATTCATTAAAAAGTTTTGGATTAATTAAAAGTTATAAAAATTATTCTGAAGACCTTTCAGGTTTAAAATACATAATTAGCGCAAGGCTCCATACTAATATAATTGCTTTGTCTGCCCAAACACCCGTTATTGCAATTGAAGGAAATAAGTTTAAAACTTCTGAATTGATGCAACAGTTAAATTATCCGGTTCCTGTAATTAACGCTTATGAAGATGGATGGGTGGGTAAAGTTTTAAATGAAATAGATAAAATTGAAAATTCTGAATATGATTTTAAATCATATTTCGAAAAAATACTTCCGCAATTAAAATTGGCCGTTAGAAAAAATGCAGGTGAAATAAAAGGAATTTTTTAAAAAAATTCTAATAAAATATTGTCACAACTGCTTTTTTTTTTAATTACCGGTTTTATTATTCGTATTTATAGTTGCTATTAATACTTAACCTAAGTATTTCCACTTACGTAAACTCACGGAATTTTATAACATTCATTATTCTTTTAAATTATCATTAAAAGGTATTTATATACTTTTACGTTCTAATTAAGTATCCTTAAAACCTGATAAATAATGTACTGCTTCACTTAGCCGGATTTATAAACCGGCATCCTACACTTCCAATCCAAATCCAATTTTATGAAATTCTATACCCTAAAAAATGCTCTTTGCATTTTTAAAATCCTCGTTTTTATTATTGTAGTTTTTAACTCTGCACAAGGCCAGGTTTGTGGTATTAATGCGGGATTATCTAAAACCATTTGCATTTCTGAACCATTAATTTTAACAGGATCCGTTGGTAACCTTGAAGCACAACCGAATTCACGGTTGTGGACGCAACTGTCAGGGCCGCAGGTTCAATTTGAAAACCCTAATTCTCTCAGGACAAAAGTTTTAAATACAGCACCAGGCAACTATGTTTTTCAATTGGAAAGTAAATGTATTGATGGTCTTATGGCTCGTGATGTTGTTTATATTACAATAGTTCCGGAACCAACAACTCCATTTGTAGGAAGAGATACAGTTGTGTGTTTTAATACAGATATTCAGCTTAATGCAAATACTCCCGGAGCAATGGAAACGGGCAAGTGGACGGTTTTGCCGAATGTTGGTATGTTTTTACCAAATGCCCAAGCCCCGAATGCTGTATATGTTGATACTTCCAAAACATCAGGTGTTAAAAAATTCAGGTGGACAATTTCAAATGGTAATTGCAGCAAATATGCCGAGAAGCAAATAACATTTTCAGAGCCTGCAATACCGGTTTCGGCGGGGCCGGATACAACTATGTTTTGCAGAGGAAAATGCCTTACTTTAAATGCCTCATTTCCGGGAACAGGAAATATTCAAAACGGTTTGTGGACCGTTGTTTCAGCACCTAATACACCTTCATTTTCAAATGCAACGAAAAGAAATTCAAAATTGTGCAACCTTGTTCCCGGTGATTATATTTTAAAATGGACAGTAAGCGGCGTATGCCTAAATGAATCTGCTAACGTTAATGTAAAAGTGCTCAACACAAATGAACCTCCTTATTCAATTGGAGATCAGATTTATACGGAATTTTGCGATTCTCCGGTTGTAACAACACAGGTAATTCGCGGGGCGCCAAGATCCCCCGGTGATTCAGTGATATGGGAACAGACTCTTGGTGGTACCGACGCAACTATTTTTCCAAGTCCCAATCAGTCAACAATAACAATTGGCAACCTTACAGGCCGGTTTCCATATAAGTTCAATTATACTCAAATTTCAGCGGAAGGTTGTTCTGTTACTAAAGTACACACCGTTTACAGGGCTATTCCAATTTCAGGTTTAACTCAACCAGCCGACATTACTCTACTGTGCAACCAAACTGATACAAGTTTTGAAATTGCATTTGACAGATTTTCAACTTCCGTTGCATCAATTAATAGGAGAGCACATTTTATTTCAGGCCCTGTAGATACTGCAAAAATCCAGAAAGACAGATCTGTAGTATCTACCGGAAGTACTACAGATATCTGGACAGTAAAGGGTTTAGGTGCAGCCGGTACTTATATTTATAAAATAGAGTATGAAAATTCTTGTGGATCTGTTTTTAGGTTTATAAAATTTATAGTTTCTCAAACTCCGGGTTCTGTGAATTCCGGTAGCAACCTGGTATTGCCATGTCGCGAACTTAGGGTAAGCCCTGTAGGTTCTGTGAATTACCCCGGGAATTTCGCCTGGTCACAAATTTCAGGCCCTACCATTGCTGGTATAGATGATGAAAATTCATTAAACCCTATAATTGAAAACCTTAATCACGGGGTTTATGTTTTTCGCCTCACAAACAATGGTGGCCCTGCTTGCGAAACGGTTTCAAAAGATATGACAATTACGGTTACACAAAATCCTCCGTTAGTTTCATTTGCCGGCAATGATGCCGAAATCTGTGCAGGAAATTACCGGTTGTCCGCCAGCATTCCATCTGCAGTTGAAGAAGGTGTTTGGAGTGTTTTTCCATCAAACGGTGTAACATTTTTGCCCAACAACAATACACCTAATGCAATTGTGTCTGGACTCTCACCCAATACTGTTTATACATTTACATGGACAGTTTCAAATGCCTGTGGAAGTTTAAGCAGTAATGTGGTTTTAACTACCGGCTCATTTTACCAAACTGACATTCCAAATGCAGGTGAGGATGTTTGCTTACCCTATGGTACAAACGAATTTTTTTTAACAGGTAACAGTTCTCAGTATTCTCAAGGGAATTGGACGGCATTGTCGGAAAATTCAAATATAGTTTCTCCTCAA
>JAFDXB010000102.1 GCA_018268175.1 Bacteroidota bacterium
GAGCAACGCATTCATCATATCAATGAACTTGTTTCTTCAAGAATGGAGATTCAGGAGCAAACCCTCGACCGGGTTTCACGGGAAATTCATGATAATATTGGTCAAAGGCTTACTCTAGCAAAATTGCAAATAAACCTTTTAAAGGAGCCGGGTAAGCATTCATACATTCTGGAAAAAACTTCCCTGTTACTTGGCTGTGTTCTTTCAGATTTAAGGGCTCTCACCAAAAGCATGAATTCTGAAATAGTATTAGAAAATGGTTTTATAGCAGCTTTGCGAAATGAAGTTTCTCATCTGCAAAAATTCGGAGCATTTAATGTTCATTTAGATATAATTGGCGAGCCTCCTTCTTTTGATGCAAAAACAGAACTGTTGTTATTTAGGATAACGCAGGAAGCAGTAAATAACATATTAAAGCATTCACAAGCTAATAATGTTTATTTTATTCTCGATTTTTCCGAAAATCATCTGGTATTTAATATTAAGGATGACGGTGTAGGCTTTTGTTTCGATGAACTTGTAAATAAAGGAATGGGATTATTAAATATGGAGAAGAGAAGTAATCTAATGGGCGCATCATATTTTATTGAAAGCAAAAAAGGTGAAGGAACAATTATTAATTTAAAATTACCCTTTAATGAAAACATCGGACAAATGCACAGTTATGCTGGTTGACGACCATGTAATTTTAAGAGATGCTCTTGCAGCTACACTAAACAACACAAATAAATTCAGAGTAATAGGAACTTTGAGTAACGGATTGGAATTGATGGAAAAACTGGAATTAGGCCAAATTCCGGATGTGATTGTTTTAGATTTAAATATGCCGAAAATGAATGGATATGAGGTTGCAAACGTGTTGCACGAAAAATATCCCAGTATTAAAACTCTCGTTTTAACAATGTACGATTCAGAAATAGCTCTGGTTCGTTTGCTCCAAATCGGAATAAAAGGATTTTTGAAAAAAGATGTTCATCCGCATGAATTGCAATCTGCTTTAAATGTAATTGCTGATGACGGGTTCTATTATTCAAGTAATACTACCGGCAAACTTGCTAATTTCTTCCAAAAAAGCAGAGACAGCGCGGCTTTAGTTGACAGAGTTATGCTTTCGCCAAAGGAGCTTGAATTTTTAGAACTTGCAAGTACCGAAATGACCTATAAAGAAATTGCTGATAAGATGAAACTTACACCGCGAGCGGTGGATTGTTGCAGAGACAATTTGTTTTCAAAACTTGAAATAAAAAGCAGGGTTGGGCTTGTTTTATATGCTGTAAAGCATGGTATAGTGCGTTTGTGATCAGATTATTCGATTAATTTATTTCTCATACCATACATTAGCAAACCGCCGATGGTTTTGGCTTTAGCTTTAACCTTCATGTTTTGCCTTATAGTTTCAATTGTACGGGGAGATAAAAAAATTATTTTAGATATTTCATCAGTTGTTTTGTCTTCAGAAAGTAGTTGAAGTATTTTAATTTCTTTTTCGTTAAAGGAAACAGGTGCTTGGGAGCCATAATGATGCCTTACATTTTTCTTTTGCATTAATTTTCCCATAACGGCTCTGTTAACAAGTTCGTTAAAGTAAAAATCCTCATTCATGCAAGTGAGAATGGCTTCGTAAATTTCTTGGGGATCGGTTGTTTTAGTTAAATATGCATTTGCTCCCATTTCCATTATTTTGCTGATCATTTGCTGGTCATCATACATTGTAAGAACAATAATTTTAATGTCAGCATATTCCTTGCGAATTAAAGGGATAGCATTGATGCCGTCAATTTCCGGCATTCTTATATCCATCAGCAAAACCTGAGGTTTTTTAATTGAAATTTTATGCATCAGGTCCTTTCCATCTTCTGCTTCCCAGAGCATTTTAAGGTCGGGTTTATTGGAAAGAGCCATTTTTATTCCATCCCGGAATATCTTATGGTCGTCGGCTATGGCAACCTTAATTAAGTTTTCAACAGACATATTGCGATTAAAAGGAGTTAGTATAATTACTAAATTAAAAATTTTCTATCGTAAAAACGCCATAATCTTAAAAAAAGTGTGTGAGCACAATACTTTTTCGGATTATTACGAAATAACTACGTATAAATTTATAGTAAAATTCCGATTACTTTTATAAATTTGCATAGTAAATTTACTATTTTGCATTCGTATTATTACCTTTTTATTTATTAAATATATGAGTCAAAAGCGGCTACAATTCAATGGGGGAGTGGGTTTGCGGTTCTTGGACAATTACTATTTAAAAATACCCCATTGTGGGTATAAATCAATTTTTGCAAGTTTACATTGAAATTATTAAACCACATCAAAATTTATTTGTTATGTTATTTGGAACATTCATGCTATTTGGCTTCTAAAAATCAATTTATTTGCTAAAATTTATTATTTTTATTGAAATTAACTTATTTCTTTCTGAAAAATTTAAAAATTTTAGTATTAATTGCAGAGATTCTACCTTTAATTCTTTGCGTTGTTTTTTTTAAAAAATTTCAACGCAAAGAATTAAAGGTATTTTTCTTTTATGAATGCATTCTATTTTTATTTATTGTAATTGATAGTATAATTCTCCCTTTTTACTCTATTAAACAGTATTATTGGGTCATTATTCAAGTGTATCTTATTATAGAGTATTCCCTAGTATCTACTTTTTTTTATTTTTTATATCAAAATACTATAGTTAAAAAGCTAACAATTATAACCACATTTCTATATATTTTCTTTAATTGTATCTTTTTCTTTTACGACCATCAAACTGGTTTTAACTACTCAATCGTATTAGAAGTTTTCCTTATTATTCTTAATAGCATATATTATTTCTTTGAAAAAATAAGAAAAGTCGACATTGAACCAATTTATTTTAGGTTATCATTTTGGATTGTGGTTGGATTTTTCCTATATGCTTCAGGTAATATTTTCGCTTTTGTATATAGAGAGAATTATATTTTTGAAAAATCCTCCCTTCATCAGCTTGCTATAATATATGGGTTAGTCACATTATCCAAAAACCTCATTTTCTCCTCTGCCATAATTTTCGGAAAAGAACCAAAGAAACAACAAGAGAATATTTCTGTACCGGAAAATCTGTACCTTGACGATTTTCCGTCCAACGACAAC
>JAFDXB010000103.1 GCA_018268175.1 Bacteroidota bacterium
AAAATAACAGCATTTGCACCGCTATCAATTTTATAGTACTTCAGGTTTAAATCGGAAGTTGTTATTTTTCCGAATTTCTCAAACCTGCTTAATTCTTGGGATTTTGACTGATAACTTAATATCAGTAGTAGTATAAATAGTTTTAGTTTCATACAGTACGATTAGGGTTTCAATTTAGTAATTAAGATCAAAAAGCAAAAATTATTTCTCTTCAGTAATAATTTTCACTACCTCTTTTGCAGTTTTACTTGCCAAAGCAACGCCCATTCCGCCAAAGCGGAAAGCACCATATACATTTGAACTAATTGGCCGTATCACCGGAAATTTATCTTCGCCGAAGGCCATTATTCCGCTCCACCGTTCTTCAATTTCAAAGGTTCTTGATGGTAGAATTTTATTCTGCATAATATGTTCTAAGTTCTTTTGAATTTTTTCGGTTATTGCAAATTCAGTGGTTGCTTCGGTTTCAAAATCAATATTTCTACCGCCGCCAAAAAGTATTCTGTCGTTTATAACGCGGAAATAGTAATAACCTTCATCGAAATGATAAATACCTTTAAATTTCAAATGCTCCAACGGTTTAGTAATAATAACCTGGCCACGGCCGGGAATTACATCCGCTTGCGGAAACAGCGATTTTGTAAATGCATTTGTGCATAAAATAAAATTAAAGGTATTGAATGAAAGCTCATTGGAATGCGACTTAACATTTACATCTACCTTATTGTTTAGTTGCGTAAATGAAATTATTTCAACTCCTGTCTTTATTTCAATTCCTTTTTGAAGACATAAATTAATAAGAGATTTCATCATTTTGCCGGAGTTCAGTTCACCCTCGCAAATGTTTTCAATTAATGCTTTAAATGAACTGCTGAAACCGAAATCAATTGCTTTTTTGGAAGAAAGTTTAAACGTTGTATTATTTACACTTTTTAAAAGTAAATTGAGGTATTCAATTTTATCAAGGCAATACATTTCTTTTTCAGAAATTAATTCATAGCTACCGTTTTGTTGGTAATTTATTTGAGCATCACCAAGCCGTTTCCTCAAAATTTCAAGCCCTTCTTTTCTCCATTTAAATAGTTCAATCACTTTGTCTTCAGAGGAATTTTTTAGGTCGGCAAGTAATTCGGAAACACTTCCCATGCAAGCGAAGCCGGCATTTTTAGTACTTGCACCGGTTGGCATTATTCCACGCTCAATTACCAAAACTGATGAATGGGGAAATTTCTCTTTTATTTCTAAAGCTGTGCTTAAACCTGTAATTCCGGCCCCGGCAATAATAAAATCATAATCTAGAAAATAAGCCTTTTCCCAGTAGCTTAACATAATTTAAAATTGAAATTTAAAATAAGAAAAATACCTGAGTGAAGTGTTTGTAAATTTGTAGAGTATGCAGCTACAACAGCATTTTTTTTATGGGAAGAATGAAAAGCTTAAAAGCAGGAAAGAAATTTCCGGCCTTTTTTTAAGTGGAAAGAAAATTAATCGGGCACCCTTTCGGGTATTTTATACTTATTTTCCGGGCACCGGAACGGTAAAGGCAGGAGTTGGAGTAAGCAGCAGGAATTTTAAGAGAGCTGTTGATAGAAACAGAATAAAAAGGTTGATGAGAGAATCTTACAGATTAAATAAAAATCATTTAACCTGTAGCCCTAAAAACAATTTGAATTTGTTTATATTGTATAACAGTTCTACCATACATAGTTTTGAAGAGATGTTTGTTTCAATGAAAAAAATATTAGAATCTATTAAATGCCCGGATTAAAATATATACTTAGTTTGCCATTTATAGGTTTAATCAGGGGATATCAGTTAATAATTTCCCCGTGGTTTCCCTCAAAGTGCAGGTTTACGCCAACATGTTCGCAGTATGGGTTAGAGGCATTTAAAAAGTATGGCCCAATAAAAGGCGGATACCTTACAGTAAAGCGTGTATTAAAATGTCATCCGTGGGGCAGCCACGGCCATGACCCTGTACCATAAAAAAAGCCGGAAAAAAAATTCCGGCCACTTTTTACTTATTTAGCATTTTCAAACTTCTCTGCCACTTTATCCCAGTTTACAACGTTCCAAAAGGCTGAAAGATAGTCTGCACGCTTATTTTGATATTTCAAATAATATGCATGTTCCCAAACATCCACTCCTAAAATAGGTGTGCATTTGCATTCTGCAATATCCATTAGAGGGTTATCTTGATTTGGAGTTGAACAAACAACAAGATTTCCATTTTGAGAACCTAACCATGCCCATCCGCTGCCAAAGCGAGTAGCGCCGGCCTGAGCAAATTTCTCTTTAAATGAGTCAAAAGATCCAAAACTGTTGCTAATTGCTTCTGCAAGTTTGCCGGTAGGTTCTTTGCTGCCGCCGGGAGTCATTATTTCCCAAAAGAAAGTATGATTCCAGTGGCCGCCACCATTATTTCTAACAGCAGTGCTAATTGCCCCTGCGCTTTTAATTATTTCATCGAGCGATTTATTTTCATTTTCGGTTCCGGCAATTGCCTTATTAAGGTTATCAACGTAGGCCTGATGATGCTTATCGTGGTGAATAGTCATTGTCATTTTATCAATATGTGGTTCCAATGCATCATATGCATAAGGCAAGGGCGGTAATGTAAAAGCCATTTTTAAAATATTTAAAAGTTAAAAAATCAATTAGCTGCAAAATTAAAGCCTAATATGCCAAGAAGATAATTATCTTTTGTTTTTGAAAAATTCCTTTATTAATGCTGCACATTCGTCAGATAAAATGCCGCCTCTGACAGAAGTTTTAGGGTGAAATGGCGAGTTTTCGGCAGTACACCTTCGGTAACTGTTTTTATCGTCTTTGGCTCCAAACACTATTTCTCCTATTTTACTCCAGTATAAAGCACCGCTGCACATCAGGCAAGGTTCAATAGTTACGTAAAGTGTTGCCTCCGGCAGATATTTACTGCCAAGAAACTGGAAAGCGGTAGTTAAAGCAAGAATTTCAGCGTGAGCTGTACTATCATTAAGCAGTTCAACCTGATTATGTGCTCTTGCAATTATTTTGTTATTTGATACAATTATTGCACCTATAGGAACTTCATCTTTTTCATATGCTTTTTGAGCTTCAGCCAAGGCTACATGCATAAATTTTTCATCCTCATTCATGAGCAAATATCCGTAGAAATAAAATCTTTTAAAGAAGGATGAAAAGAGGCTTGTAACCAACACATTCTATACCCTAAAAATTACCCTCGAAATAAAAAATGTAAGTGTTTGTAAACGGCTATTTCGAATATTTTTTCGTAGGGATATACCCATAGCCCCTACCCTGTGAAAAGTTACGAATAATTTTTTTTTATAGCCGATTATAAACGTTTAAATAGGGGTATGTGGGAAAAATGCATATTATTTGGAATTAAATGATGGCTCTTCGTTGGAGATTACTCTACTAAGTCGGAAAAAATGATTGTTTTTTGTTGGTGATAATTCTAATGAGGGCGGAGATTTATTTCGTTGGAGATAACTCCAACAAAGGCGGAAAAATGATTGTTTTTTGTTGGTGATAATTCTAATGAGGGCGGAGATTTATTTCGTTGGAGATAACTCCAACAAAGGCGGAAAAAATGATTGTTTTTTGTTGGTGATAATTCTAATGAGGGCGGAGATTTATTTCGTTGGAGATAACTCCAACAAAGGCGGAAAGGGGCGATGATTCCAACGAGGGACAGAATGCCGATAGCTTCCTGCGGCGGTGAAAGAATTATTTCTCATCAGTTGTTTCACTTTCCTGAGAAGCATTGTCATCCTGAGAAGCATTTTCATTCTCAAGCTCTTCTATTATTTTCCTTGCTGCCTTAAGGCGAATTTCTTTATTACGTGCTACAATTTTATTTTTTACCCAATGTTCAAGTTTATGATGTAGTGGTATTAGCAACGACGCAATTAAAACCATTGCAAGCAATGTAAAAAATGGTGAGTGATATGTTATTGTACCTATATATGGGTGTAAAACCAGATTTAAAAATTCAAAAACAAGAAGCAAAGCAAGTATTCCAAGAAAGCGGATCCATTTTTCATTTACAATTATAGTTTGGCTTATGAGCAAAAAGAGTACAATAAATGATATTATTCCGATACCAATAATCCCCAGTTGAATTTTGGTTTTTCTTTCATTTTCTAACAACATCTTTTGTTCTTCAATTTGCAGTTGTCTTAACGATTCATCAAATGTAAGGCTTTGAATTTCCCGTTGCTTTTCCTGACTAAAAAGAGAATCTTTAGCATGCACCATTTCTTTTTGATAGGTAAAGGCGCTGTCAACATTTTTTGCAGTTGTGTAGTAATCAGTTAAAAATGTTGCGGCTGAAAGTATTTGCGGACTGAAACCTCCATCTTTGGCAAGTTTCATTGATAGTTTTGCATAATGAAGTGATGAATCTATTGCTCCATCTTTTAAAAAAAGTTTTGCCTTTCCCAGGTATGGTTCACAAAGGTCGTTTTCACCTGCGGCGTTAAGAAGATATGGAATGCATAAATTGTAATTTGCCATTGCTATTACATTCTGTCCCAATTTTGAATAAATATTTCCAAGATTATTCAGGGCAATGCCTGTGTAATAATTATCTTGAAGTTTTACAGATATATCGTAACCCAGGTTTGTAAAATATTTGGCGGAATCAAGGATGTTTAGCTTTTCATAACTGTCTCCCAGGTTAATCATGTAGCGGGCTTCTCTTAATTTATCATTTTTTTTATTTGCCAAGGCTATTGCTTTAAAAAGATATGATTTTCCTAAAACTTCATTTTTTAAATAACTATAATCGTTAGCAATATTTGATAAGGAATTCATAATTGAAACCGTATCTCCGGATGATTCAGCAGTTTTCAAGGCTGACAAATGATATTCCAAAGATTTTGCATAATTACCTATCGCGCTGTACGCATACCCAATCCGGTTCAGGCTTATAGATTCTCCTTTTAAAAAGTTAATACTTCTTGAAATATTTAATGCTTCTTTACCATACCACATCATGCTGTCAACATCGGGATGGTAATAAGAAATTTCATTTAAAATATTTACTTTTCCTGTATCTGATGATGAATTTTCAAGCCGTAATTTTAGGTCAGCAATTTCAGTTACCTGTGAAAATGATATTAATGAGGAAAATATTATAGCAGAAAAAAAGAAAATAATTTTCATCATCAGTATTATTAGTTATGAATATAAACTTTAAAAATAAATGTTTAAGATAAAATGAAAATTACAAGGATAATTATGGAAGGGTTATAATCTCTAAAGGTAATTGTAAATTGCGTAAACAATTTTTATGAGCCGGAGAAGCATCTTAAATTTTTTTTACCCTGCATTAATAAAACTTGCCGGCATTTTTAAATTCAAAAACTCTGTTTTAAAATCAAATAAAAAACCTTTTTCTTCTTTTTATG
>JAFDXB010000104.1 GCA_018268175.1 Bacteroidota bacterium
ATAGATATTGACCTTCAGGCAATATTTAAAAAAATGGCAGATTTAAGCCGTAAAAATAAAAGTGAACTTATTGCATGCGTTACTAAACTTGGCGGTGAACCATCAACAGGAACAACTAATGCAGGAAAAATTTACAGAGTATGGATGGACGTAAAAGCAACATTTACCGGCCACGACAGGCATAGTGTTTTAGAAGCTTGCGAATATGGCGAAGATGCCGCACAAAAAGCTTATAAAGAAGCCCTGGAATCGGATGCCGAAATGGATGCTGAAACACGCCAGCTAATAACATCTCAAAAAGCATCGCTTAAATCAGATCATGATTTGATTAAGAAATACAGAGATGCTCATAAATAAAATTGATGCAAAGTATCTTTGCTGAAAAAAAAATGAAAAAGAATTTAGCGGGTGTTTGGTTATTATTAATTTTAATCTTTACAGTTACTGCATGTTCGTCTTCACGCAAAACCATTGCAGTTGAAGAAGGATGGGACTTAATAGCGGAAGATTATGTAAATTTTGTTAAAGATAAAGATGTTATCCAGGTAGTATCAAACACCCCTTATACAGACATAAAAATACAAGCAGAAAAGAAAGATATTGTAATCAAAAATTTCAAAATTGTATATCTCAACGGTGATAAACTTTCGCCTGCAATAGGGTCGGTATTAAAAGCAGGTGAAACAAGTAACGCAATTCATCTATCACCTGCCGGAAAAATTGTTCGGAGTATTGAATTTAAATACAGATCAACCGGCAGCATATTAAAAGGCAGAGGAAGAGTTTTGATTTTTGGAAAACGATTGTATTCTTATAAATATTAAAGATTTAAAATTAACCATTATGAAAAAATTCCTGATTGTATCTACAGCATTATTAATGTTTGGATTTGCAAAAGCTCAAAATGCTCACTTTGGACTTAAAGGTGGGCTTAATGTTTCCAATCTATCAATTAAGAATGATAATACAAGGTTTATGGCCGGTTATCATTTCGGAGCCTTGGTTCATATTCATGCCTCTAAGCGGCTCGGTATTCAACCTGAAGTTACCTATTCTGCTCAGGGAGGTATTTCTGAAAACATAAATAAATTTCGATATAAACTCGACTACATCAACGTTCCGGTATTATTTCAATATATGGTAAATGATGGTGTAAGAATTGAAACCGGGCCACAGGTTGGTTTTCTCCTAAATGCAAAAGCTAAGGCAGGAGATGTTAAATCAGATATAAAAAAGAACTTTGAAAATATTGATTTCTCATGGGGCTTTGGCGTTGGATACATTACACATTCAAAACTTGGTTTTGATTTACGCTATAATCTTGGCATCACCGACATTTCCAAAAACTCTACAGTTAAAAATAATGTGTTCCAGTTTGGTATTTTTTACCAGTTTGATAAAAGATAAAATCTCCCTCAAACATAAAACAAATGCCTCCATTTTTACGGAGGCATTTGTTTTTGTTTAAATACATTCAAATCCGCAATTTAGCATGTGGGCAATGGTTACAACGTTAATCGGGCTTTTAAGTATTAACTTTGAAACTTTGAAATAAACATGGGACGTTCCACAGTACATTACGCAGACAATAAAACAAACAATGCTTTAAAAAAGCTACATAATAAGCTAAGGCCGGCAGGCACACCTGTTCAACGAGTTGAATACATTATTGAACTTTTATTGCTTCGGATTTTTGAAACCAAAATCAAACAAGACGAAGAATTTAAGCCACTACGCAAACTCTTTTCGGCTGACTATGTTTGGAAAAATCCTAAGACTGGAATAGAAGAATCAAACGAAAACCGCTTGTTCTCTTATTTGCCGACAGTTTCAAACGACCAAATTTTATCAGAACTCAACGACAATTTTTTTCCTTTCTATTCAAGCATTTTGCATAGTGCAAGACAAGTTTTTGAAGGAAACTTACCGCAAAAAGTGCAAGACCAATTGGTGTTGATTGAAGAGGTTTTTAGCAATTCAAATTTCACCAATAACGTAAACAGCGGAAATCTTGGCGAAGTAATCAGCATTGTAGCCAATGACATTGAAGAAGCAAGACTTTTAAAAACCGACCTTTTGGGCGATGCCATTGAATCGGCTTTAAGTGAAACAGGCGGAACAAAAGATGTTGGACTATTTCGGACACCAGACCACATTCGACAATTTATGACGGCTATGATAGAGCCGACTTTTGACGATGTCATTTTTGACCCGGCCTGCGGCACCGGAGGTTTCTTGTTTGACGCTTTTGAATTTGTAATGCGAAGAGTTGACCCCGACCGTGAATGGCCGGGGGAAAAAGCTCATTCCGAATTAGGGGCTTGGTTTGACAATTATTTTAAATTAAATCAATTGGAATTTCCAAGCATTGAGCAAACTACCCAATTTTACCGCAATGGTGTAACGGGCATTGAGTATTTGGGAATGATTCGCAAAATGGCGGCTATCAACTTTTATGTTCGGGGCTTAAACCCTGCCAACATTGAGCAAGGCGACAGTTTGGCGAAATACAGACCCGTAACCGACCACGAAAGCAAATCGGCTATTTTGGCTAACCCTCCTTTTGGTGCACAGCGTGATCAGGAGAGTTATCCTGATGTATGGGGCGAATATTCCAAAGAATCGGAAACCACTATTTTGTTTGTGAAACTAATGTTTGAGCAACTCAAAGCAGGCGGCAGATGTGCAGTAGTTGTTTCAGAAGGTTTTCACACCTGGGACCAGTTTAGTGCAAAGGCATTGCGCAAAATGCTATTAGACGAAGCACAGCTGAAAGCTGTTATTTCTTTACCACAAGGTTTGTTTGTAAGCAAAAGCGGACAAGGCCCCAAAACGAGTATTCTCATTTTTGAAAAGGGCGAAAGAACCGACTGGACTTGGTTTTACAAAATAACCAACGATGGTTACACCATGGGGACAAACCGCAAAGAGAAAAAGGGAAATCAACTCATTGAATGTTTAACTCTTTGGCACGAATTTGTAAAACACGGCAAGCAACCGCCTGAAACCAAAAACCAATTTTGCATTCCTGCCGAATGGATTAAAACACTTGACCCACGCATAAAAGAAAAAATCCGCACGGAAACCCGTGCTGATATGGAAGTCAAAGGCAAAATTGAAAGAGAGAAAAAAGAAGCCGAACTCGACAAGAAGATAAAAGCCAAAAAAGCTACCGAAGCCGACAAGTCAATGGAATTGAAAACCTTTGACCAAATGCTGGAAAACCGCATTCAAAACGAAATTGCCAAACGCATTGACAAGGCACACAACTATTCGTTTAACCTTGCCAACTACAAAAGCACCATTAGCGACAGCCAAATTGTAGAATGGACAGAAGCCCTCAAACACATTCAGCCAAACGGTGCAACGACTTTGGAAGATGTGTATAAAAAACTAACGAATAGCAAACCAGAGAATATATTACCTTATCTCGTAAAACTCAATCCTAACAACGCATTAGAAGCCGACATAGCCCGTGAGTATGTAAGCAATTTGGACAACGACCTTATTGCAAAACATAAGGAGTTGTATGTGATTAAGGAGATTTTGAAAAGCGGGGCGAAATATGAGAAAGAGAAACTTGGCAACTTGATGATTGTGAAAAGGGAAATCTTAAAATTGGAAGATTTTAACCCTGATTATAGAATTGTTGAAAAAATCCGATTTAAAGACGGGGCAATGATTCTTAGAAATGATAGCGAGACTGGCATTGATTTACAATTTGCCGAAATTGGAGATCTGTTAATTTCTAAAATCAATTTTCACCAAGGAGCTACAGCGATTAATAATTATGGTAAGGTTCTAACTTCTCTTGACTACATCGTTTATGAAGTTGACAGAAGTAAAGCAATTCCTGCATTTGTTCATTTAATGGTTAGAGATAAGTCATTCATCCAATATGTGAATGAAAATAAACCTGGGGGAATTAAAGGAAGGAGTAAACCTGAATTTATTGAAACATTGGAAATCCCCTTGCCTTCTCTAGACGAACAAAACGCCATTGTTGCCCAAATTGAAAAGCAAAAAGCGATTATTGAAGGGGCGGATTTGGTGTTGAAGAATTGGGAAATTGAAGAAATAAGCTATGATTTCAACGAATACTATTTGAGCGATATTGCAAAAATTGAAAGAGGGAAATTTGCACATAGACCAAGGAATGAATCAAGATTTTATAATGGAGAATACCCATTTATACAGATTAATGACATCACAGCATCAAATAAATATATTAAACAGTTTTCTCAGTCCTTAAATGAAGAAGGAGTAAAAATTAGCAAAAAATTCGAAAAAGGAACATTAGTTATGAGTATTGCTTCTTCTATTGGTGAGGTTGGAATATTAGATTTTGATTCCTATTTCCCTGATAGCATTGTGGGTATCAAAGCAAATAAAAATACGAGTAGTGAGTTCTTATACTGGTACTTTAAAAAATATCAAAATGAAATTGACGGGCTTTCATCAATTGCCATTCAAAAAAATATCAATGTAGGTAAACTTGAAAAATTTAAAATAAGACTACCCTCTGTAGAAATTCAACAGGAAATTATTGAGTTGCTAAATTCTCAAATGCAAATTTTAGAAGGCCTACGTAAAATGAAAACCGAAGCCCAAAAGAAAATCAACCAACTATTGGCAGATGTTTGGGGAGTAGAATTTGTTGAACCCGAAAATATAGTAGTAGAAGATGAGCAAGAAAATTAAAGTTTAAAGTGGTGAAATTTGACCACTTTAAACATGGCGAATTCGCCATAATTAAAACCGAATAAAAGTTTAATTCCATCGAATGCGATGGAATTAAAATAAAAAACAATTAAATGGCACAAAAGAAGAAAATAACGATAGAGAACTCCGAAATAAGTGTGATTGAAACTAATAAGGAAGATTATATTTCTCTTACGGATATTGCCCACAGCCAAATGGAGGAGCATATCATTATTAAATGGTTGAGCCTTAAAAGTACGATTGAGTATATTGGAGAGTGGGAACTTTTGTACAACCCTGTTTTTAATTATACCGAATTCGGTACAATTAAAAATTTGGCCGGCAGCAACAATTTTGTGCTTTCTGTTAAAAACTGGATTGAAAAAACAGGCGCCATAGGCATTACAGCCAAAGCAGGCCGATACGGTGGTACTTATGCTCATAAGGATATCGCTTTCCATTTTGGGATGTGGATAAGCCCTCGTTTTCAACTGCTTTTAATAAAGGAATATCAACGTATAAAAGAGCAGGAACAAGCTCAGTTAGGCTGGAGCGCCAAACGTGAACTGGCAAAGCTCAATTACCATATCCATACCGATGCCATTAAGCAAAACTTAATTCCAAAAGAATTGTCTGCCTCGCAAACTTCTATTATTTACGCAAATGAAGCAGATGTACTTAATGTTGCGCTGTTTGGCATTACAGCTAAACAGTGGAGAGATGCTAATCGCACGCTAAAAGGAAACATAAGAGATTATGCAAGCATAAATGAACTCATTTGTTTGAGTAATATGGAAAATATCAATGCTGTTTTTATCAATGAAGGATTACAACAAAAAGAAAGGTTGCTAAAACTTAATGCCATTGCTATACAGCAGATGAAAATATTGGTAGATGTTGAAAATCGCAAATTATTGAAATAGCATGGCAAAGAAAATTAACGAAGCCACTTCTACCGATTTGCCTATTATATTCAGATTAAGAGATGAGTATGGGTGGAAGTTTGGCGATACGCTGTTGTATCAAAACAGCTACGATATACCCGAAAACCTAAAACAAGATTACCCCAATCTAAAAAACATTCGTCCTGACATTGTTTTGCAAGATTTGAACGGAGAAGTTTTAGCGGTTATTGAAAACAATCTCGATAAAGAAAATAAAGACTTATTGAAGTTGCGTACCGTAGTTACGCATTTGCTCAAACCCCGTTTTTTGTATGCTTGCAGTGCTGAACGCATTTTGTTTTACGACAATGCCTGGAAGGGCTTAGACGCAGGAGAGTTTAAGCAAGTAACCAATTTTATGAGCTTGGAAGAAATGAAGCTCAAAATTGAGCAACAGAAAAAAATTGCTTCCAACAAAGAAATTACCATAGACACCACTATTGCAGGCGGTTTTGACCCAAGTATTGGCAAAGAACGCTATTACCAACTGCAATGTATTCGCACCATTATAGAAAACTACAAAGCAGGCAAACAAAAAATGCTAATCCATATGGCAACAGGTTTGGGCAAAACCCGAACAGCAGTTGCCTTGGTAAAAGCCTTATTGGGAAGCGGTTTATGCAAACGCATTTTGTTTGTAGTGGATAGAAGAATGTTAGCCAAACAATCAGTTGATGATGGTTTTGCTTTAATCAGCCGTGAACATACCAGCAGTTGGATAACCACTTCCAATTTCAAGGCAAGAAAACACGCCAGTATTCACGTTGTGGTTATAGACACTTTAGAGTTAATCCATAGCGATTTGCCTTCCAACTTTTACGATTTAATAATTGTGGACGAATGCCACAGAAGTATTAACGTAAATAGAAAGCTAATCTTCGACCATTTTCTTTGCCCGAGAGTGGGTTTAACTGCTACCCCACGCATTGCCACACCCAAAGAAGGAACAGAAGTTGACGAAGAAGATTTGGCAATCATTGACACGTACAAATTATTTGGTTGCGAAACAGGCGAACCAGATTTTCAATTTGATATGGACCGGGGAATTAGCGAAGGTTTTCTTGCACCATACAAACCCATTGAATTGCTTTCTTCATTGATACAAGAAGCCGAAGAAAACGGCATTTCATTTGACCACGTTTTAGACCCACAAGAAAAATACACCATTGCATTAGGAGCAGAAAAGAAACTGAAATTAGAGCAACTCAACCGCAAATTCATTTCTGAAGAAAACTGTTTACGCATTGCCGAAGAACTCAAAAAGAATACGCAATACGGAGAAAAAGTAATTCTGTTTGGCGTTAGTCAGGCACATTGTATTGAGTTAGCAAAGGCTGTAAATAAAGTTTTTGAAAAAGACCTTTCCGAAAAACCGTATTACGCAGAAGCAGTCATTTCAGAAAACAACGAACTAAATGAAACGCTGAAAGCTTGGTTTAAAAAGCCGTACCAAAAACCGTATATAGTTACCTCGGTTGACATTTTAAGTACCGGTGTTGACATTCCTTGCGTTCGTTACATCGCGTTTGCGGGGCTTACAAAATCAGTAGGTAAATACATTCAAATGGTTGGGCGTGGCACACGACTTGACCCGAAAACAGGAAAATTTAGTTTTACCGTTTTAGACTTCGTTGGTTTGTGCAGACGAATGGAAGACAACGGAAAAGGAACCCTAAAAGAAAATAAGAAAGTTGTTAAGCCAGGCGATCAAAAACCAAAAGCGCCGGGATTACATCAACCAAAAGGGGAATACTTTTTAATTGACAATCCTGACCCTGCTCATTTAATTCAGCGAGTAGAAATTCACGGAGATTCAATTATTGTAAAAGACAATATTCCCATTGAAGAAGCCAAACGAATTTTTGAAGAAGAATTAAAGAAAACACAAGAGCCGGTAATGGCAGACTTAAAGGAAAAAGCCAGACAAGACGATTATCAACCGACAGATGAAGAAATGGCTAATCTTCTTGATTGGTTAAGCAAACCTAACACCTTTCTGGATGAAGGACATTTGCAAAAAATGTATGACTTCCCCGAAGGTTCGGCTTGGGACTTTTTACTTCATGCCTTAGGCAAAAAGAAAATCCCGACACCAAAAGAACGCATAGAAAAAAATTATCTTTCTTACATTCACACTTACAACTTCACAGACGAACAAATAATTGTTCTGAAAAAAATCAAAGACATTTTTGCTTCTAACCTTGCCTCTAAACGTAGCATAGACACTAAAGACATTTTTGGAAATCCAATTTATGAAAGACTCATTGGATCGTATGACGAAATAAACAAAAAATTTGATGGCAAATTTAATTTAGTAATTAACGACTTAAAAACAACATTTGAAAACAGACTAAACAAATAGATAAGGTATTTGGTGGAACATTATAAAAAGCTTGTAATATCTAAGAAATTTATTCACCATGTATCTTCAAAAATTCTGATTTGAGTTTTTCGTTTTTAAAGTACTTTTCAAATTTATTATAATTCGGCCTGTCAATAGTAAACGCATAGGCAAACTGTAAAAATTCCAACTTACTTATTTCGGTCGGAAATAATTGAACAATCTCATCTAACTGATTAACTAAAAAGCAACTTCCGTTTATTAAGCTTTTTGCATTCTTTAATTTTAAAGTTTCATTCTTTGATTCCGAAATAGTTTTTACAACAAGATCAAAATCCTTTTTCGCAATAGGCCAGCCATTACACTTTTTTACAGGAGGTTTTTTTACATTAGTAACTTCAGATTTCTTAATTATAGCTTTTGATTTTTCTTCAACAACATCGGCCTTTTGTTTGTCACCTTGTGAAATTGTGAGTCCTTTTATTTTCTTCTTTTTAATAACTCTTAATGAAGAATCCATTCCCGGTGAGGGTAGTTTAATATCCATTACTAACAAAGATTTCGGCGCAGTAAAATTATCATTGGGCGGCATCATTGAATAAAGACTGGTCTTTGTTTTACCGTCAGGTAAACTTTTAATGATATAAGTTACATCCATTGGGTTTTCATTCATATCACCAACAACTAAATTTCTTGAATAATACAATGTATCAGCTTTAACAGATCTTACCAGGTAATAATTATCTTTTAATCCTGTAATTCTAATTGCACTTACAGCAGTATCATTTTGCCTTACATTATCAAGGTAAAAAATTAAAGGATTGTTTTTTTCTGTAATTAAAGTTATGGAACCTGTCTTTTGAGCGAAGCTTACTAATATCCCCGATGTTAATATAAAAAGCAATGTAAATTTTCGAATCATACAGCAAAGATACAGAGTTACAATACTTTGAAAACCCGTATTACTTTAACAAATCTTGGTAAATAATAAGAGTTCATGCCTGAAATGATAACACCTATATTTTTCCCTGAAGATGAATGAATGAATTTTAAAATACCTTTCCTGTTTTCAGTAATTATGCCCATGTGCCCTACCACACCGGAGTTAGCATTACTTCCTGTAAACAAAATAAGATCGCCCCGGCGAGCCTCAAGGGTTGAAACCTGTTTGCCGGCATTGGTGAAATTTTTTGAAGTTCTCGGGACAGAAATTTTATAATGCCCAAAAACATAGTTTATAAATCCTGAACAGTCAAAACCCTTTTCTTTTACGGTTGATCCATATTTATATGGTACGCCAATAAGCGTTTCGGCAAAATCAACAACTTCATTTGCTGACACATTGCCGGTATTGATAGTTACTGCCGGAATTTTTTCTTTTAGCTTAACAGTACTTTTAATAGCAGTATTTTCTTTAACACCGGAAACTGTTGCAGAAGATTTACGAGAGGAAGAACAGGCTGAAAAAAAGATAACTACAATAGTTAATAAAAGAATGTTTTTCATATTTACAAAAATATGGAATCATTCTATTGAAACTTTTTTAATAACAATTGGCTTTATAAACCTATCGCCCGATGAGGGCTCATTCTGAATTTTTCTTACTACATCCATTCCATCTATAACTTTCCCAAATGCTGCCATACCAAGGCTGTCGGCGGTTCCACGCCTGCCATAATCGAGTGGAGACTGATCGCCGATACAAATAAAAAATTCGGTGGAAGCTGTCCCTGCTTCTAATCTTGCCATTGATAAAATGCCTGTAGTATGCGACAAACCTGATACTTTGGTTGATTCATGCGGTATTTTATCATACTCTTTTCCGGAACCATACACACCTCCCTGAATAATTCCGGTGTTATGGTCGTTTGGAAGAGGATCGGATTTTACTACTCTGTAAAATGAAGAATTATTATAAATACCTTCTTTTATATTTTTTAAAAATGCCGCAACAGTAAGGGGTGCTTTATCAGGATATAATTCTGCAGTTATATCCCCTTTAGTTGTTTCTATACGAATTATCGTTTTGCCTTCATTAGAATTTTTGCAACTTATAACTAATGCAATTATTAAAATGTAAAGCAACTTATTCATACTTACTTTTTAAGAATTTCACTAACGGTTTGCAACAACAGTTGAGCGCCTTTGGCGAGATGATCAGGAGAAGAATACTCAAGAGGATTGTGGCTGATCCCATCCTTAGATTGCACGAATATCATTCCGTAATCGCAGGCATAAGATAGGGCCAGAGAATCATGAAAAGGCCCACTCATTAGTTCCGGTGTATCAAGGGAAAGTTTTTTTGCCTCTTCATGCATTATATCCTTGATCCATTTTGCACAATACCTAGGGTCGCTATTGGTATCTTCTGAAATTGAATATTCAAGTTTATTTTTTTCTGCTATCTCTTTTATTTTTTCACGCAATTGTTTTTCATAACGGTTTCTTCTTTCAAGATCTA
>JAFDXB010000105.1 GCA_018268175.1 Bacteroidota bacterium
AAGGAAGCGGAGCCTGGGCTATACCGGTTGTTGCGAATAAAAGGTAAAAAATTAATAACAGAAATTTCATTTTCTGAAATTTAAGATTTTACAACAGTAAGTTTAATAAGGTTTGTTGGAAGATGGTCTTTAATCGGTGTGCTTCCGGTATTTATTATTACATCATTTTCTTTAATATATCCTCGTTCTTTTAAAACATTTATCTGATCAGAAATTATATCATCAAGAGATTCTTCTTCGCCATAATAAAAAGCTCTGACACCCCAGCTTAAGGCAAGTTGGCTTATCAAAGTTTTTTCTTTACTAAAAATATATAACGGGCATTTAGGCCTGAAGCTGCTAAGCATAAATCCGGTATAACCGCTTTGAGTCATTCCGATCAAAGCATCTGCCTGTGCATCTTTTGCGAGTTTGCATGCGCTATAACAAACTGCATCACTTGCAAAAGAAGGTGAGTGGGGTTGTGGTGTTAAAATATCTTCACGATTATAATCGTACATAGTTTTTTCTACTTCCATAATTATTTTGTTCATTGTTTCTACAACAAGAACAGGATAATCGCCGGCGGCAGTTTCGCCGCTAAGCATTACCGCATCAGCACCTTCAAGAACTGCATTTGCAACATCGCTTACTTCACTCCTGTTAGGTTTGGTACGGTTCATCATACTTTCCATCATTTGAGTAGCAACAATAACAGGTTTGGCACGGTGCATACATTTTCTGATAATATCTTTTTGCAAAACAGGCACCTGTTCAATTGGTACTTCAACTCCAAGGTCGCCTCGGGCAACCATAACACCATCGCTTTCAAGAATTATTTCCCTTAAGTTTTTTAGAGCTTCAGGCATTTCAATTTTTGCGATCACCTTAATTTTTGTTTCTGCAGACTTAAGAATATTCTTTAATTCAATAATGTCAATTGCTTTGCGCACAAATGAAAGAGCGATCCAGTCTATTTTCTGTTCAATGCAAAATTGAATATCATCAACATCTTTTGGAGTTAAGGAAGGCATTGTTAATGTACTGTCGGGCAGGTTTATTCCTTTTTTAGGAAGTAGTAATCCACCAAGAACTACTTCTACTTTTACTTCAGTTTTATTTAAAATTTCCAAAACCTTTAGTTCCATTTTTCCATCATCAACAAATACTCGTTCACCGATTTTTAAATCAAGAGCCAGATTTTTATATGAAACATAAATTTTTTCAGGAGTGCCAACCATTTTTTCGGTGGTTAGAATAAACTGCATACCTTCCTCAAGAGGTATTTGGTTATTTACCAGGTCGCCTACACGAAGTTTTGGCCCCTGTAAGTCTGCAAGAATAGCAATATTGTAAGGTTCTGTTTTTACAATTCTTCTTATAAATTCAATAACTTTTGTTTTGTCATCATAATTGCCATGCGAAAAGTTAAGCCTGAAAACGTTAACGCCTGCCTGCACAAGTTTTAGAAGGCTATCATAATTATCGCAGGCAGGGCCTACTGTAGCAACAATTTTAGTTCTTTTTCTTGAGTGAACATTACCTGCTTTGTTGTCCATTTCCGAGTGCAGGTATTTATTTATACTTTGTTTCATTTTATTTTTTTAATTGCAACAATTATTAGGTTGCAAGAATTTTTACAATTTTCATCCATTCATCACTTATATGCTGTTTCTTTTTTCCAGCATCTTTTAGTGGCGTCAGGCAGATGCTGTTATTTTGGATTCCTACAAAAACATTATGCAATCCATCTTTTAAACATTCCACTGCTTGGTAACCCATACGGCTTGCAATTAACCTGTCAAGGCAGGTAGGTGTTCCTCCTCTTTGAATATGGCCAAGAATGCAAACTCTTACTTCCATTTGCGGCATGCGTTCGTTAATATGTTTTTCAAGGCCGATTGCGCCGCCATATTCATCGCCTTCGGCAACCACTATAAGGTTTACAAGTTTTTTTCTTCTTTCTTTTTCCTGAAGGGAATCAATTATTTCATCAATTGAAGTTTTCTTTTCGGGAATGAGAATATTTTCCGCCCCTGTGGCAATGCCGCTGTGCAGCGCGATATAGCCTGAATCTCTCCCCATCACTTCAATTATAAACAATCTGTCATGACTGTCGGCAGTATCTCTGATTTTATCAATTGCAGAAACGGCAGTATTTACTGCAGTATCAAAACCGATAGTGAAATCAGTTCCTGCAATATCTTTATCAATTGTTCCGGGTAAACCGATGCATGCAATATCATGTTCGCTGCTGAAAGCATCAGCCCCTCTAAAACTTCCATCGCCACCAATTACCACCAGGCCGTTGATACCTCTTTTACTAAGATTGTCGTATGCAATTTTTCGTCCTTTTTTGGTAAGGAAATCCTTACACCTTGCAGTTTTTAGAATGGTTCCTCCACGCTGAATAATGTTAGCAACACTGCGGCTTTCCATTTTTACAATATCATCTTCAATAAGCCCTGCATAACCACGCATAATTCCAAAAACTTCATATCCGTAATACAGTGAAGTTCTTACTACAGCTCTTATACAGGCATTCATGCCGGGGCTGTCGCCACCGCTGCACATCACGCCAATTTTTTTTACTTTAACAGACATAATTAAAATTTACATTCTTTCGGGAACCCTTATCCCAAGTAATTTCATTGCAGATTTAATAACGTTAGCAGTCATAACGCTTATGTGCAACCGAAGTTGCTTTTTACCTTCACTTTCAGCATTTAAAACGGACAATGCTGCATAAAAAGAATTAAATGATTTAGCAAGGTTATATACATAGTTTGCAACAACCGAAGGATTTAATTCAGCACCCGCTGTAATAACAATATGTGGGTATTGTTCAAGCAAAACCAAAATCTCTTTCTCTTCTTTTAAGAGAGGCAATCCGGATAAATTTAGATTTTTAATGTTTTCATTTTTTCTTAAAATGCTTTTTATCCTTGCATAAGTATATTGTATGAAAGGGCCGGTAAAGCCGTGGAAATCCACCGATTCCTCGGGATTGAAAATCATTTTCTTTTTCGGATCAACACGCAGCAGGTAAAACTTCATTGCACCTAAACCAAGAGTTTGATATAATTCCTTTAATTCTTCCGGTTCAAAACCGGAAATTTTACCCAGTTGTTCTGTATGCATGGCGGCAGTGCTGTACATCTCTTTAATAATATCATCGGCATCAACCACAGTGCCTTCGCGGCTTTTCATCTTTCCGCTTGGCAATTCAACCATACCATAACTTAAATGAAAAATGTTTTCAGCATTTGGAATTCCAAGTTTCTCACAGATAAGTTTTAAAACTTTCATGTGATAGTTTTGTTCATCACCTATAACATAAATATTTGAATCAATTTTATATTCTTCATATTTCTGAAGTGCAAGCCCTATATCCTGTGTAATATAAACAGCAGTTCCATCTTTGCGCAGCACAAGTTTTTCATCAAGACCATCGGGGGTGAGGTCTATCCACACACTTCCATCATCTTTTTTATAAAACACTCCTTTTTCAAGGCCCATTTTTACTATCTCTTTACCAAGAAGATAAGTATTGCTTTCATAATATTTTTTATCGAAACTTACTCCAATTTCATTATACGTTTTATCAAAGCCTTCGTAAACCCACGAATTCATTTTTTGCCACAACTGCTTTACCTCTTCATCATTATTTTCCCATTTCAGCAGCATTTCACGGGCTTCGTTCATAAGTGCTGAATTTTTCTCCGCTTCCTGTTCTGTTGCACCCGCAGCCATTAATTCGTTTATTTCTTTCTTGTACTCATCATTGAATTTTACATAATATTCACCAACAAGATGGTCGCCTTTTTTATTAGAAGTTTCAGGCGTTTCGCCATTTGAAAATTTTTGCCAGGCAAGCATACTCTTACAAATATGAATGCCGCGGTCGTTTGTGATGCTGCTTTTAAAAACTTCGTTTCCTGCAAATTTTAAAATTTCCGAAATACTCCATCCTAAAAATATATTCCTCAAATGACCAAGATGAAGAGGTTTATTTGTGTTTGGTGATGAATATTCAACCATTATTTTCTTTCCTGTTGAATCACTCTTGCCAAAATTTTCTTTTTGAGAATTTTTAAGAACCTCCTGCCAGTAATTATCCGATATAGTAAGATTTAAAAAACCTTTCACCATTTCTGATTCCTCAAAATAATTATTGCCTTTTTCTTTTAGTTTTTTTGCAAGTTTATCGCCTAAATCGGCAGGTGAAATTCCGAGCTTTTTGGATAGTGCAAACAATACTACACTGTAATCTCCTTTAAAATCTTGTTTTACCTGATTTATCTGAAAATCCTTTTCTGAAAATTCTTTTCCAAATAATTCATATAAAGATTCTTTTACAAGTTTTTGAATCAAATTGACTATATACATCGTACAAAAATAACTCTTTGTGCCAATTAATGAAGTCAACTTATCTTTGCGGCATTTTTAAGATATGATTAGTGTAAATAATGTAACTCTTGCTTATGGCAAGAGAGTTTTGTTTGATGAAGTAAATATAAATTTTACAAAGGGAAACTGTTATGGAATTATCGGAGCAAATGGTGCCGGTAAAAGTACTTTTCTAAAAATTATCAGCGGCGAAATTGAACCTAATAAAGGTAGTGTTGATATTACTCCAGGCGAACGTATGGCTGTGCTTGCCCAAAATCAATTTGCTTTTGACGACCAAACGGTTTTGAACACTGTTTTGATGGGCCATAAAAAAATGTGGCAGGTAATGCACGAAAAAGATGCATTATATATGAAGGAGGATTTTAGCGAGGCAGACGGAATTAAAGCCGGCGAACTTGAGCACGAATTTGGCGAAATGGGCGGTTACACCGCTGAAAGTGATGCAGCAACTTTATTAAGTGAGTTGGGAGTGAAGGATGAACTTCATCAACTTTTAATGAAAGACCTTAGTGCTAACCTTAAAGTACGGGTTTTACTTGCGCAGGCATTATTCGGTAACCCGGATATTTTGCTCCTTGATGAACCGACAAATAACCTCGATGTTGAAACAATTTCATGGCTTGAAAATTTTCTGGCAGATTATGAAAATATAGTTTTAGTGGTAAGTCACGACCGTCACTTTTTAGATGCAGTTTGCACGCATGTTGCGGATGTTGACAGAAGCAAAATAAAAGTTTTTACCGGAAATTATTCCTTCTGGTATGAAAGTTCGCAGCTTGCTGCAAGGCAGATGTCGGATAAGAACAAAAAAATGGAGGAGAAGCGTAAAGACTTATTGGATTTCATTGCACGGTTTAGTGCGAATGCTTCTAAATCGAAACAGGCAACAAGCCGCAAAAAGGCATTGGAAAAGCTTGTTATTGAAGAAATACAACCAAGTAACAGAAAGTATCCCGGCATAATTTTCAGGCAGGAGCGTGAAGTAGGCAATGAAATTTTAAAAGTTGATAACCTGTCGAAATCATTGGAAGGAAAAGCACTTTTTTCAAAGATAAAATTTGATGTTCAAAAAGGAGATAAAATTGCATTTTTAAGCCGAGATCCACTTGCAATCACAACATTTTTTCAGGTAATCAATGGAAAGGATAATGCAGATTCCGGTAGTTATGAATGGGGCACAACAGTAACTAAGGCATATCTTCCCAACGACAATAGTGAATACTTCAAAGGAAATACAGATAACTTGATGGATTGGCTCAGACAGTTTGTGCCACCAAATACTAAAGATGTAGATGAGGATTTTTTACGAGGTTTTTTAGGTAAAATGCTTTTCAGCGGCGATGAGATACTAAAGAAAACTAATGTTCTCAGCGGAGGTGAAAAAGTGAGATGCATGATAAGTAAAATGATGTTGCAAAATCCTAATGTTGTTATTTTGGATGAGCCGACAAACCATCTTGACCTTGAAAGTATTATTTCATTTAACGATGGCATGATCTCATTTCCGGGAATAGTTTTGTTTACAACACACGATCATCAGTTTATGCAATCTGTTGCAAACAGGATAATTGAAATTTCCCCGAAGGGAATGATAGATAAGTTAATGACTTACGATGAATACCTCGCCGACCAGACGGTGGAGGGTTTAAGAGAAGAATTATATAAATAAATAAAAATCAAAAATGAAAAAGTTTTTCATTGCATTATCATGCTTTATTGTTTGTGCCGGATCGTTAAAGGCTCAAAGCAATTTTGACAGTCAGGAATACAAAACTTCACTTGGGGTGAAATTTTATCCGGGCGCAATTACGGGCAAACATTTTTTAAATGATAAAGCAGCAGTAGAGGGCCTTCTTTATTTCAATTCTTATACAACAAGAATTACCGGTTTATACGAAGCCCATTATGATATTCAAAATGCACCGGGTTTAAAATGGTATGTAGGAGCAGGTGCACATTTAGGGCTTTACCAGCATAAGTATGGTGGAGGGGCGGCAATTGGTATTGACGGAATATTAGGGCTTGATTATAAAATAAAAGGTGCTCCCTTAAATTTATCTCTCGACTGGCAACCTGCATTTGAGTTCGGGAACCGTTATGGGAACGGCTTTTCAGGAAACTGGGGCGGCCTCTCTGTTAGATATGTATTTTAATATCCGGAATTGATTTATGAAATTAATAAATGAGGTATTAGATTTTTTTTATCCCATTTTTAAAAAATTTATGCCACCGCAAACTTACAGATATGCAGTTTGCGGCGGTATGAATACTTTGATGGGATTGATACTTTATACAGTTAGTTTCAGGCATATTTTTAACAGGGAAATTTTTGATTTCGGAATTTCAGCATTTAAACCTCACATAGCTGCTTTATTCCTTTCTTCATCATTTACATTTTCTCTGGGTTTTCTGTTGAATAAATTTATTGTTTTTACTGATTCATATTTAAGAGGAAGAATTCAACTGTTCAGGTATTTTCTTTCTTTTATGATAAATCTTATTATCAATTATTTTCTGTTGAAAATTTTTGTTGAAGGATTAAAATGGGATGCAGTTTTAAGTCAGGTAATAACAATTGTTATAATTAT
>JAFDXB010000106.1 GCA_018268175.1 Bacteroidota bacterium
CTGTTCCTGTTAATGACGCTGTTGCAGCAGGATTAACTTTAACAGGATAGCTTACTGGAGCACCCGGAGTGCAACCATAAATATCAGTGAAGTTTACTTTCACAGATTGGTTTCCATAAGTGTTCCATTTAATTGTAACACTATTGTCGCCGGCAGTTCCTCCCGATGTAATAGTTCCTCCTGTTACAGTCCATGTGTAATCAGTTTGTCCTGATTGCGTTGTATAAACATTTTCCTCTGAATTTTGGCAAACTACAGAATTACCTGAAACAACCGGAACAGTTCCGCTGCTTGCAACTACTGTTGATGAAGTAGCACCGGAGCAACCGTTTGCATCAGTGTAGTTTACAAACACTGTTTTTGCACCCGGCAGGTTCCAGTTAACTTCAACAGTATTATCAGTATTGGCGCCGCCGGAAACAATTGTTCCGCCTGTTACTGTCCACACATAATTACTTTGCGAATCTTCGGTTGTATATACCGCAATTGTATTTGGGCAGAAAGGGTTTGGCCCTGCAAGTGTTGGTGTAGGCAAGCCATTAACAATAACATTTTCAGATGTTGATGAAGCGCAACCAAATTCGTTAGTGTAAGAATATTTAATTGTTGCCGTACCTGCAGAAACACCGGTAACAGTTCCATCGGCAAGATCCACAGATGCAATAAGATCATCTGAAGAAGTCCATTCTCCCGGAGAAACCGCATTATACAAAACTATGTTTGAATTAACACACACATTACCTGCACCTGATATTGCCGGTAAAGCAGTTGGAGCATTTACCTGAACGGTAACCGCAGCAAACGTGGAGGTACAACCGTAAACACCTGTAACTGTTACTGAAACAACATCTCCGTTGCTTAAAGTTGAATTGGAATAAACATTTGAAGCCCCAGACTGGACGCTTGATCCGTTAAGGAAAAACTCATAATTAGAATATCCTGCTGTTGCAGTGAAATCAATATTCTCTGAAATACATATTTTACCATCATTGGCAAATAAACCCGAATTTTCAACTGCTGTTAATGAACCGGTGGGAAGTGAATTTACTGTTACCGCTATTATATTTGAAAAGCCTTTGCAGTTATTTGCGTTAGTAACTTCAACCTTAATATTTGAATTTAATGTAAGAGATGATGTTGTAAATACATTTGAAGCAGATGACTGAACAGCGATATTGTTAACATAGAATGTATAATTTACAAAACCGGCATCGGCAGTAAAAGTTATCGGTTCTGTTGCACAAATAATCATATCATCCTCAACCCCTGAATTTTCATTTGCAATTAAGTTAACAACCGGTGAAGGCAAAACTGTAACAGTTAGTTCGTTGAAAACCGTTTTACACAAAGATGAATTTGTAACTTCAACACGAATTACCGAACCATTTGTAATTGATGTAGATGAATATACATTAGAAGATCCTGATTGAACAGAACTTCCATTTACAAAAAACTCATAATTACTGTATCCTGCGGTAGCAGTGAATATAATATTCTCACCTTCACATATAATATTATCATTTGCTGAAGTTCCGCTGTTTTCTGAAGCAGTTAATGATCCAGACGGAAGGTTGTTTACAGTTATTGAAATAGTGTTTAACGTTGTGCTACAACCGTTGGAACTGTTTACCAAAACAGTAACCACATCCCCATTGTTTAAAACTGAAGTTGTAAATGAAGAAGAAGAACCGTTTTGTTGTACTGAACCATTTATTGAAAATGAATAAGATAAATATCCCGCCGGTGCGGTGAAAACAATTGCTTCACCCGGGCAAACCGATGTTCTGTCGGCTGTAAGGCTTCCGGAAGGCAAGTTTAAGATTGTTACATTTACAGAATTAAAATTCATTTTGCAACCACCATCGCCTGTAACCTCAACACTTACTACATCTCCGTTATTTAGAGAAGAAGGTGAATAAATATTTGAATTGCCTGATTGTACTGAAAGATTATTTACTTTGAAATTATAGTTTACAAATCCTGCGGTAGCAGAAAATGATATAGTCTCATTTTCACAAATTATTCCATCGTTGGCAATGCCTGAATTTTCAATAACCGATAATGTTCCGGAAGGAAGTGTTTTAACTTCAACAAGCACAGGAGACACATTTTGTGCACAGCCGGTTGTTCCTGTTACATCAACAGATACAAGAGAAGGGTTTGTTAGAATTGAAGAACTAAAAATATTTGAGGCACTGTTTTGCATTGATGTGCCATTTACTTTAAAATTATACAGTGAATATCCTGCAGTAGCAGTAAATGTTACATTATCGCCGGCACACACAATATTATCGTTTGCTGCAATACCTGAATTTTCTGAAACAGAAATAGTTGATGCCGGCAGAGATAAAACTGTAATAGTAACAGGATTTAAAACTGTTTTACAACCATTTGAATTTGTTACTGACACAGTTACTACATCACCGTTTTGTAACACTGATGATGTAAAAATATTTGATGCTCCTGTTTGAAGTTCGCTACCGTTAACGCTAAATACATAATTAGCAAATCCGGCGGTAGCCGTGAAATTAACGGTACTGCCTGCACAGATAATATTATCATTGGCTGTGCCTGAATTTTCTGTTGCTGCAAGGCTGCCGGTTGGCAGAGGATTTACGGTAATTGTAACCGGGCCTAATATTGCCATGCAGTTATTTGAATTTACTGCTTCAACAGTAACAACATCGCCGTTATTTAAAGTAGTAGTATTAAATATGTTTGAAGTACCCGATTGTTTTACTACATTGTTAACCTTAAAAGTATATGCATTAAAACCTGCTGATGCAGTGAACTTGATATTATCGCCAAAACATATTTTATTGTCATTTGGCGTACCTGAATTTTCTGTTGCAGTTAAAGTTCCGGTAGGCCCGTTAACCGTAACAGGAAATAGAGCTGAGGTAGCAGAACAAGAACCATTAGAAACAGTGTAGTAAATATTTGTATTTCCTGCAGCAACACCGGTTACAAGACCTGAGTTATTTACTGTTGCTTTTGTTGCATCAGTTGAAAACCAAGTGTAAGTTAAAGTTCCCGGCCCGCTTGCATTTGAGTTCAACTGTATAGTATTTCCTGAACAAACACCTGATGCACCTGTAACGGGGTTTGCAACCATATTTGATATAGTTACCGGTACACTGTAAACAGAATTTCCGGGGCCACAAGATGTAACACCGCCGTTATTTGCAAACCAACAAACTGCTTCTCTAACTACATCAAAAGAAATGTTGTTAGCTCCCGGTGCAAGAGGAGTACCGGAAGGAATATTTGAAGCAGTAAGGTTAAAATAAAAAGTTCCTGTAGCACCCGGTGCTAAATTATTTGCATCTGTACGAACGTGGTAATCCGTCCAGTCAGAACCGTTTGCATCCCATTTTACACCAATATTTACATCAGGCGAAGAGTTGGTCCATGTTGCGGAACCTGTATTTTGAATTTGCACTGAAATAGTTCTTGTTTCTCCCGGGCACCATGCAGATGCGCCGGTATTTGCGGAAATAAATTTTGCACGGTAAGGCACATCTTCGCAAGTGATATCAGCAATCCATCCGGGTCTGGTTGTGCTAATATCAGATACAAATCTAAAGGTTAAGCTACCATCTGCTGCTGTAGATGAGTAAGTAAAAGGAACTGAAGGAGTTCCTGACAGCTTTGCAAGTTGTGGTGCGGCAATTGAATTTCCATCGTATATATACAGAAAGTCATAATTACTTTCTGTGCTAAAAGTGGTAAACTTAACAACAAGCCTTTTTCCTGCCGCCGGATAGAATGTCTGGGTAGTGTTTTGGCTGTTAGAGTAATTACTAGCTCCGGCATGATCGTAATATTTTACATTACAATTGCCGTTAATAGTAGTTGCACTCATATTAACTGTTGTTTGCGCAATAGTGCCAACAGATAAGAGTGATAACACTGCAATTAAAAAATACTTAGTTTCGGCCAACAGGCGATTGGGTAAAAGTGCTTTCATATTTCATTTATTTTCCGTTCACAAATGGAAAGTGATTCAAGGATATACTGATTTTACCAGTAGATTTAAATGAAACTGAATACAGAGGTTAGGGCTTGCTATCAGTTGTTGATCGCAGATATTGTTTATAAAACGAATTTCACAGAAAATTAGAATAAGTCCTAAACTTAGGGAGGTTCAGGGCGGATTGGGTAGTAACTTTACTACCTTGAAATGCAAAAATAAAAAAACCTTTTACAAATCCAAATTAAATTCAAACAATTATCCAAAAGGATTAGTAATGATTTGAATGTCAATAAAAATAATTAAAAAATTCCTGACGACTGTAAGCGCTTTTTCTGTTCATCGGCAGATTTGGTGCTATTAACTGCCTTAAGTTTTTTATTACCAAAGCGTATTGACAGATCTGCTTTTACCATTCTTGATTCGGGAGTACCGCTTTTAACAACTATATCTTGCCCCGCAAAATTACTTTTGCTGTTATATTTTATAGTTTTAAAAATATCTGTCACAGCTAATTTTAATGTTCCGTTTCCTTTGAAAATAGCTTTTGAAATCCCGAAATCAACAGATCCCATTGATTTACTTTTTAAACCACCTTGCCAAATACTTGGCGAATTGAACCATGCTGAAAGCTGAAGGTTGATGTTTTGGGGAAGCCTGTAACCTTGCTGAATATTAAATAACACTGTATAGGTTTCAATGTCAAAATCTCTTCCTAAACCCAAATTGCCTTTGAAATGTGAATAATAAGAATTTGCATAAATGAAGGCATTATAATTTTTAATATGCAAAGGATAAGTAATTACAAAACTTACAAGGTCTTGCCGGGAAAGGTTCCGCCGTATCAATACTGTTTTGGTTTTTTCTGATGAATCAGCCAAAAATGCAAAAACATCATCGGTACGGCTATAACTTATGGTAGTGCTTAATTTACCTTTGTAAATATTATTTAATGAAATGCTGTTGGTGTATTGCGGCTTTAAATCAGGGTTTCCTTTTTGGAATGTATATTCATCAAGTTTAAACTCAAACGGGTTAAGGTCGGCATAAGCCGGACGGTCAACTCTTTTAAAATACGATAATGTTAACCTGTTGTTTTTATTTAATGAATATGATATAGATGCACTGGGAAAGACATTAAAATTTGAGAATTTGAAAGTTGTATCAAATTGATTAATTGTCTGTTTGCCGGTTGACCTTCCTTCTGAGATGTTGTTTTCAAGCCTTAATCCGGCAGTAATTCCAAATTTTTCCACTGTTTTAGAAAATGAAAAATAAGCAGCCGAAATATTTTCTTTATAACTGAATTTATTGCTTCTACTGCTGTCAAGAATACGCAAATTCCCTGAAACATTATAGCGGAAAAAATCATTGTCGGTATTTGCAAAGGATGAATATATCCCTAATGAAATTTTTGCGTTTTTAATATTTTTTTCAAAATCCGATTTAGCAGTTATTAACTTAATATCAGTTGGAAAATAGAAATAATAATCATTTGAGTATAACAAATTTTCTCCTGTAGCATCATAATATTTATTCGGCTGAAATTGTGAAGAGCGTTTTTTGTATGTGCTGTAATCAGCATCAATAGTGAATTCTGTACCAAGTGTATCAGAATATTTATATCCGCCGGCAAAAGAATTATTTATAGCATTTACATCAACCGAATTATCTGAAACAAGTTTTCTGTCTATAACAAAGCCGGGTTTGTAAATATTTGTTGTAACAATTTTATCGTTTCCAAAATTTTGCGTGCTTCCGGTGTATTCAAACCTGACAGTGCTTTTAGGCCCTGCAAAATAATCAATACCACCTCCATAAGAAAATGCTTCTACATCAAATACTACATCACCTTTTTGATCGAATACAGAATCCTGGGCAGTTTTATAAAGATCAAGGTATGCTTCATTTTTTTGGTAATTATAATTAAACGAACCGAATAAATTCGTCCGTTTATTCCTGTTGTTTATTGTGAGGCCTGCATTTGACTTCAAGCTTTTAGAATAAGCCAAACCCGCATTCACATTAGCATTAGTGCCAAAGGAAGTATTTCTTTTAAGTTTTATACTTATAATTGCTGCATTTCCCTCTGCTTCATATTTTGCTCCGGGCTGCGTTATAATTTCTATTGATTCTATCTGAGAAGATTGAAGCGCTTTCAAATAATTTGCGAGATCTTTTTCTGTTAAAGGCGATTTTTTACCATCTATATATACTCTAACTCCGTTTTTGCCTGCGGCAGAAATGTTTTCTTCGTTATCAACAATAATTCCCGGTAACCGGGAAATTGTTTCAAAAACATTTGAACCGGCAGAGGCCGGATTGGCGTCAACATTAAAAACTATTCTATCTGCACGAACAATTAAAGGCTGCTTATTTGAAGTTACCCTAACGGCATCCAGTGTTTTAGAACTTCCATATAAAATAATAGAAGGTGCAACCTGAGACGTTTTTACAATTTCATATTTTTTTTCAAAACCCGAAGAGCTTATAATCAATAGATAATCACCGTGGCTGGGAACAATTGCTGAAAATTCTCCGTTAGTATTTGTAACGGCAAATTTCACAAACGAAGAATCAGGTAAATTATGGATAGCTACCGTTGCACCGGCAACAGGTTTCTGGTAATTTGACAAAACAATTCCACTTAATTCCTGAGCAAAGCCCATTTGAGAAAAAAACAATAAGATAAAAAGGGTAAACGGAGCTTTCATTCTTCAGATAGTAACACAATATAGGAAATATTAATATACGCAAAAAATCACAGATCAAAAATTTACGATTTTAGATTTTAGATTTTAGATTTACGATTGTCGATTTTAGATTGTGTATTTGTGTGATTGTAGGTTAATCACAAATCAAGAAATCAAAAATCAAAAATCAAGAAATCAAATTGCGATTTTAGATTTTAGATTGACGATTTTACGATATACAATTTTAGATTTACGATTTTACGATTTTAGATTTACGATTGTGGGATTTTAGATTTTAGATTTACGATTTACGATTGTAGATTGACGATTTTACGATTTTAGATTGTGTGATTGCGTAATTGTAGGTTAATCACAAATCAAGAAATCAAAAATCCAAAATCAAGAAATCAAATTGCGATTTTAGATTTTAGATTGACGATTTTAGATTTTAGATTTACGATTGTC
>JAFDXB010000107.1 GCA_018268175.1 Bacteroidota bacterium
ATATTATCGTAATTATTTTTAAAATTTGAACTTCCGTAATATGGTTCAAAGCCGAGACGAGGGCTTGTGCAACCCCACAATGCTATCACCGGTTTTTGGAATGCACACGCAACATATTGAAAACCGGTATCGTGTGAAACAACAAGTTTTGATTTCTTAATAAGATCGGCAGATTCATTTAGGTTAAATTTCCCACAGGCATTATAAATTTTAACCGGATCAACTGATGCTATCTCTTCTCCTTCTTTCCTGTCTTTTTCACCGCCAATTAAAATTACCGGATGATCGAGCTTTTGAAGTAATTGTTTAAACTTATATACAGGCAGCTTTTTACAATTGTAGGAAGCCCCTATCACAAAAGCAATATAACCTGCATGGTGAGACGAAGGGATGTCTTGCATGGAAGTTACATCCTTTTCATCTATAAAATAATCAAGTCCTTTCCCATCATCCTTAACTCCCAGAGGGGCTACAGTTGCCAGGCTTCTTTTAGTTATATGCTCTATTTTGCCAAAGCTCAAACTAAACTCAGTTAAAAAGAATTTTTTAATATTCTCTTTATTAATTGTGAATGATTTAATTTTTAATTCACTCTTAATTTTATTGCTGCGCAGATTATTATGAAGGTCAATTATATAATCAAAATTTTCATTTTTTAATTCTGAAATAAGGTCAGACAAGCCGCTATCCAAATAATGAAATTTTTGGATAAATGGATTTGAGGCAGTAACCATTTTGAATTTTAATTTAGTAACAAAGTGTACTTCTGCCTCCGGCAATTGATGTAAACATCTGAACACAGGGCTTGCCAGTACAATATCACCGATAGATGATAATCTTATAACTAAAATTTTGGCCACATTTATTTATTGCCTTCTTTAAGCTTTGGTTTTGAGAAAAATAATTTATAAATAACGGGTGCGGTAGTTATCAAAACAATACCAATTATAATAACTTCTAAATGTTCCTTTAAACTAAAACCGAACTTCGACATAATAAGTGTATTAAGATAATGCCCGGCAAAAATTAATGAAACTGCCCATGCAACGCAACCAAGTATATTATAAAGCATAAACTTTTTTCTGTCCATCTCAACAATTCCGGCAACAATTGGTGCAAAGGTTCTAATAATCGGTAAAAAGCGTGCTACCACAATAGTTCCGGGGCCATTCTCTTCGTAAAAATCATGAGCTTTTTGTAAATATTTTTTCTTAAAAAAGAAGGAGTCTTTTCTGGTATAAAGTGTTGGTCCGGTTTTTCGCCCAAACCAGTATCCTACGGCATTTCCAATAACTCCGGCAATAATTACCAACAAAGACAAAAGAACAAGGTTTAAAAAATCGCTTTGGAGGTCAACATTTAATCCTTTTGTAATTAATTCTTCACTGTAAATACCGGCTACAAAAAGCAAGGTATCTCCCGGAAGAAAAAAACCTGCGAATAAACCTGTTTCAGCAAACACTATAAAAAGGAACAACCACAGGCCTCCATTTAAAATATAAAACTCAGGGTTGAGGAGGTCTTTGAAAGTTATAGTTAAAATTTCCATGTGCAAATAAACGACTAAAAATGATATGAAATTCTTAAATTAATCCGGAATAAAAGTTCGGGCTTTTTCATCATCAAACTCACCTTCCCAGCGGGCTACAACACAGCTGGCTAAGGTGTTTCCGATTACGTTTACTGATGTTCTAGCCATGTCCATCAATTCATCTATTCCTAAAATTGCCATTATTGGCCAAAGCGGCAAACCGAATGAAGCTGCCGTTCCGAGCAATATAACCAGAGATGCCCGGGGAACACCGGCAACTCCTTTACTTGTTAGCATAAGCGTTAATCCCATAAACAACTGTTCGCCAAAAGATAAATGAAGCCCTGCTGCCTGGGCTACAAATACCGAAGCAAGAGATAAATACAGAGTAGTTCCATCAAGATTAAATGTATATCCGGTAGGTAAAACAAAAGAAACTATTTTACCCGGAACTCCAAATTTTTCCATATTTTCCATTGCCTTCGGCAATGCCGATTCGGAACTTGTTGTTGCAAAAGCAATAGAAACCGGTTCTGAAACTGCTTTAATAAAATTCTTTACCGGAATTCGCATTATCAATGCAACCGGAAGCAAAATTGCCAGGAGAAAAACTATCAGCGCAGCATAAAGAGTTAAAAGCAACTGAATTAAATTACCCAGCACATCAAGCCCTAAATGCCCCACTGTAACTGCAATTGCAGCACCTACACCAAAAGGAGCGAAATACATTATAATGTTAGTAAACTTGAACATTACCTCCGCAAGGCTTTCGCAAAAATCAAGCATTGGTTTTTTCTTTGCGGCGGGAATCATTGCTAAGGCAATACCGAATATTATACTGAAAACTACAATCGGAAGAACATCGCCATGATAAATAGATTTTGCAAAATTTTCAGGAAAAATATGAAGTATAACCTCCTGCCAGCTTTGTGGTTTTACATCAGGCAATTCTTCTTTAAGACCCGCCGGCACTGAAATTCCCTTTCCTGCACCGGTTATATTAATTGCAAGCAAGCCGATAATTAATGCAATTGTTGTTACAACTTCAAAATACAAAAGCGACTTCCAGCCCATTCTTCCAACTTGTTTTAAACTTGAATGACCTGCAATTCCTACAACAAGGGTTGCAAATAATATTGGGGCTATAATTGTTTTTACAAGACGTAAAAATATATTGCTAAGCACTTTTAAATTCTGCGAGAACGCAGGAAAGTCAATCCCAATGCATATTCCGAGGACCATGCTTACTAAAATCCAGGTTGTAAGCGACTTTTTAAAAACTGCATACAGAAGCAATGAAATTACAAAAATCCAGCGGGCAGTGAGTAAAACATTGTGGTTGATTTCAGTAATATGATTTAAATGAAGTGCATAAAGCACTGCAAGAATTGTAAAAATTATTACTGCAAAAATTCCTGCTTTTCTTTTATTCATGTTTTTAAAATTGCCAATTTTCAGTAAAACTATTCTTGCTGAGCGGAAAAGTTTTGATAAAGCACGAAGAAAAGATATTATTTCTTATTTTTCCGGAATAAAATTTACCAAAAAATAACAGTATGAGTTTATTTGTTCGCAAGCCTATGTCGGCATTAATGAGTGAAGCAGAAGAAACGGGCGACCACACATTAAAAAGAACATTGGGCGGCGGCGGATTAATTGCCCTTGGCATTGGGGCAATAATTGGAGCAGGATTATTTTCAATTACCGGTATGGCCGCCGCCAATCATGCAGGGCCGGCAATTACAATTTCATTTATAATAGCTGGAATTGGATGTTTGTTTGCTGGTTTGTGCTACGCAGAATTTGCATCAATGATACCGGTTGCAGGGAGTGCTTACACTTACAGCTATGCAACAATGGGTGAATTTATTGCATGGATAATCGGCTGGGATCTTGTTCTTGAATATGCAGTTGGCGCCGCCACAGTTGGTATAAGTTGGAGCCGTTATCTCGTAATATTTTTAAAAGGATTTAATATCCATTTACCTTCCGAACTTATTGCAGGGCCTTGGGATGGCGGAATTATTAATCTTCCAGGAGTATTTATAATTGTTTTGATGAGCCTATTGTTAATGAAAGGCACTCGCGAAAGTTCACTTGTAAATAATTTTATTGTTGCAATAAAAGTAATGGTAGTTCTTATTTTTATTTTCCTTGGTTGGAAATATATAAATACTGCTAATTACAATCCATATTTTATTCCGTCAACAGAACCGGGCCATGAAGATTTTTTTAATAATGGCTGGGGCGGTGTTATCCGTGCAGCAGCAATTGTTTTCTTTGCATACATTGGTTTTGATGCTGTTAGTACTGCTGCGCAGGAAACTAAAAACCCTAAAAGAAATATGCCGATTGGAATTTTAGGCTCTCTTCTTATTTGCACAATTTTATACATACTTTTTGCTCATGTAATGACGGGAGTTACGAGTTATACTTCTTTTAAAGGAACAGATGGTATCGCGCCTGTTGCAGTTGCAATTGAGCACATGGGAACTCCGGATGCTTCCGGCGTCATTCGCCCTGATTATCCCTGGCTTAACAGGGCAATCATTGTTGCAATATTAGGAGGTTACGCTTCTGTAATATTAGTTATGCTTATGGGGCAAAGCCGAGTATTCTTTAGTATGAGCCGTGACGGTTTGATCCCAAAAATATTTTCTTCTGTTAATCCTAAAACACAAACTCCGGCTAAAAGCAATCTCTTATTCATGGTATTTGTGAGCTTGTTTGCGGCTTTTGTTCCGGCGCGTGTTGTGGGTGAAATGACAAGCATAGGAACTTTATTCGCATTTATTCTTGTTTGCGTTGGCGTTTGGGTAATGAGAGTTAAAATGCCTGATTTACCTCGTGCTTTTAAAACTCCTTTGGTTCCTTTAGTGCCAATTCTTGGAATTTTAGTCTGCTTATTTATGATGGTTTTTCTTCCACCGGATACATGGATAAGATTGCTTGTGTGGATGCTTATTGGGCTGGATATTTATATAGGCTATGGAGCTAAAAAAAGCCACTTAAATGATGGAACTAAGAATAGACATGGCATGAAAACCGCAATGTTAACAGGAGTAATATTGTCGTTACTTCTCTGCGTTGCAGGATTTTTACATCAACTTGCTGTTGGCTTCGCCGAAGATAAAGTGCTACTTTATATATCAATTATTTTCGGGCTAATTCATTTAGTAATATTTGCCGGAAAAATGATGAAAAAAAATGGCTGATGAAGAAAACTATTTAGAAATAAACAAAAAGGCCTGGGATGAAAAAACAGAATTTCATCTCAGGTCAGAATTTTATAATAACGAAGAATTTGTAAAAGGCAAGTCATCATTAAATAATATTGAGATTTCCCTTCTTGGTAATATTTCCGGGAAATCTGTTTTGCATCTTCAATGCCATTTTGGGCAAGACACAATTTCTTTAAGCCGTTTGGGAGCAGATGCAATTGGTGTAGATTTTTCGCCAAAGGCAATTTCAACAGCCAAAGAGCTTGCGGAACAAACTCAGTCAAATGCAAAATTTGTTTGTTCGGATATTTATGATTTACCTCATAATCTTACAGGAAAATTTGATATTGTATTTACAAGTTATGGCACAATCGGCTGGCTTCCCGACCTTGATAAATGGGCAGCAGTTATAAAACATTTTTTAAAGGCTGATGGGAAATTTATTATAGTAGAATTTCATCCGGTAGTTTGGATGTTTGATAACAACTTCAAAGAGATATTATATAGTTATTTTAATATTAAGCCAATAATAGAATCAGAAGAAGGCACATATGCTGATAAAAATGCAGATTTAAAAACCACTATGATATCATGGAATCACAGCCTTGATGAGATATTTAATTCCTTATTGAATCATGATTTTAAAATCACATCATTTAAGGAATATAATTATTCCCCTTACAATTGTTTTTGTAACACAGTTGAGGTTTCCGCCGGTAAATATATGATCAAAGGTTTTGAAAATAAATTGCCAATGTTGTATTCCATAATTGCAGAAGTATAAAGTGGAGGGTTAACAACTGGTATAAGTCTCATGTAATCAAAAAAAAATAGGTCAGGAATTTAAGGAGGTAGCATAAAACATTTTAGTTAATCCTAATTAATTAATTGAAATAATATTGTGTCGCTCATCCTGAGCTTGAGTGAATTTGGCTCTGTATGCTATTAATTTTTCGCCCCGCCCGGGGCTTGGGGCAAAAACATATAATTTGACTATGCTACAAATGGCAGATTGATGGGATTTTTTTTGATAATCTTCAAAAAACTTGTTGTTTGTTTCAGGAACAAACCAAAGCTCATTTAATCAAAAAAATCATAATCCGGAATTTATTCCAACCATAAAAAAGGCTGCCTCAAAATTTTGAGACAGCCTTTTA
>JAFDXB010000108.1 GCA_018268175.1 Bacteroidota bacterium
TCTTTTTCGGTAAAGTAATTGTTAATTATACTTTCCCAGGATGTGTTGCCGGGCCCGGCTTTGCTGTTAATTACGAATAAAATTTTTGTAATTTTCGCAGGCATTTTTTAAATTTTATATAAAGATAATTTTGTGAGTATCAGAGAACGAATTTTAAAATTTTTAAAGATTTCTGATTCAACTGTTGTTAGATTGTATAATGGATTTGGAAACAAGTATAAAGCCACAATTTTCGGCCATGTTTTATTTTATGGGCCTCGCCCTATCAAAAAGTTCAACAAAAGTTTTATTTCAAACACTTTAGCTTTAATCAGATTATTTATTGTTAAGCCGCGTGCTAACGCAGAAGTTACTTTTGTTTGGCAGGGAAATACCTATACTTCAATTACAGAAAAGGATGGATTTTTTCGTTTCGATTTTTCACCCAATGTTGATTTTGGCTGGCATCATGTGGAAGTTCAATTTATTAATGGAGGAAAAGTTATTAAAGCAAATGCACGCTTTTTAATTCCACGTCAAAATCAATTTACTTATATTTCTGACATTGATGATACGTTTTTAATTTCTCATTCATCAAATTTGCGAAAAAGGCTTTTTGTTTTGCTCACCGAAAATGCCCGCAGCCGTGATCCTTTTGAAGGTGTTGTAAATCATTATAACCTTCTGGCAAATTCCTTCACCAAAGGTGAAGAAGTTAATCCATTTTTTTATGTGTCGAGCAGCGAGTGGAATTTATACGACTACATAAGAGAATTTTCACATTTCCATCATTTGCCTTCAGGCATATTTCTTTTAAATCAACTTAAACAATTAAAGAGTATTTTAAAAACCGGACAAAATAATCATTCAACAAAATTTATGCGTATCGCTCGTATCCTTGAAACTTACCCTGATCAATTGTTTATTTTGCTTGGTGACGATTCCCAGTCAGATCCCGTTATTTATGCTTCAGTGGTTAAACATTTTCCGGGCAAAGTAAAAGCTGTATATCTTAGAAAGGTGAAAAAATCATCGCGTGAAAAAACGAAAGAGCAAATAAATTTTATGGAAGCCCATGGGGTTCAATGCTGCTATTTTGAATTTAGTTCTGAAGCAATTATTCATTCCAAAAATATTGGGCTTATTGAATTTTAATTCCGTTAGGCAATAGAATGATTTTTTTCTCTTTATAAAGTTTGCCAAGAGTCATTTTGAAAGTTTTTTTACTCATGCCGAAAAATGAATAAATTTCTTCGGGGGTTGATTTGTCGTGATATGGAAGAAAGCCACCATTAGATTTTAATAGCCTTAGTATTTTATCACTCTCATCTTCCACGCGTTTATATCCTCTCGTTCCCAAGGCAACATCAATTAAAAAATTGTTATCCTTGCCCGGCTTTATTGCTTTTATAAATCCCGGAAATTTATCTCCTTCAGTTACATGCCTGTAAATTTCGTTTGAATGTAAAACTCCCGTGTGTTTGTAATTTATAATAACCGAATATCCAATATCGCTTCTTCTCCAGATTAAAATTTCTGCAGTATCATTTTCTTTTATTGAAAGATCATTATTTTGAAGGCTGTTTTCAAACTTTTCTGTGGCAGTAAGCCTTCCCGTTTGTTCGTCAATTATAATCTTTACAATGTATTCACCATTTATTTTCATTAAACTTCTCTGTAAAGATTTTGGTATAAAAATGTCTTTCATTAAACCCATATCCATGAAAGCTCCCTGTGGTGTTGTGCTTATTACTTTTAGTTTAATAATATCGCCCACTTCTGCCAAAGGCATTTGTGTTGTTGCTATTAGCCTGCCTTCACTATCGTGATAAACAAATACTTTAATTTCATCGCCTATCTGCAAACCTGCAGGAATAAACCTTTTTGGAAGTAATATTCCCTGAGCTCCATCATCAAGATAAACACCAAAATCTGCTTGTCTTAATACTTTTAAATTGTTGAATTTTCCAACATTAATTTCCATAATATATTACCACTTTTTTGGCCTGAATAATTATTATAATTTCAGCAACTTTGCGATATCAAAAATAGTACTTCGATATTAGATCAGCCCATAGAAGTTATTAATGGGGTTTCTGCAATAAGAGGCGATCTTTTGCGGAAGGAATTGTCGTTGTTTACAGTTGCCGATATTTTGCATCATTTCCCTTTCAGGCATATTGATAAAACAAAAATAGATAACATCCGAGATTTGAATCCTGCAATGGAATTTGCTCAGGTGAAAGTTGTGCTTTTAAGTTTAAATATCGCCGGGAGCGGAAGAGCAAAACGCCTTGTTGGTTTATTTCGTGATTCTACGGGAATTATGGAGATGGTTTGGTTTCAAGGTATTACATGGGTTGAAAAATTTCTGCGTATAGGCACTACATACCTTGCTTATGGTAAGCCCGGCTTTTTTTTAGGAAAGCCGCAAATGGCTCACCCTGAACTGGAAACAGTAAGTTTAGAAAGCGGATTGAAAAAATTTTTAGAACCGGTTTATCCTTCAACAGAAAAATTAAAAGCAAGAGGAATTTCAGGTAAAATATTCTCTCAATTTGTTGATGATGTTTTTAATAAAATTTCTTCAGCCGATTTGCCTGAAATTCTTCCGGAGGAAATAATTAAAAAATACAAACTATCAGGAAGGTTCGAGGCTTTAAAGAACATGCATTTCCCTCCAACCATTAAAGAGTTTAATTCGGCAGTTCGCCGTATAAAATTTGAAGAATTATTTTTGGCGCAGCTTCATATTCAAATATTGAAGCAACACCGTAAACTTTTCAGCAAAGGCTGGGTTTTTGAAAAAGTTGGAAATTATTTTAATTCCTTTTACAATAATCATTTACCATTTGATTTAACCGGAGCACAAAAAAAAGTTATTAAAGAGATACGGTCAGATCTCATTTCCGGTAAACAAATGAACCGTTTGCTGCAGGGAGATGTTGGTAGCGGTAAAACAATCGTTGCTTTACTGTGTATGCTTCTTGCTGCCGATAACGGTTTTCAAAGTATTTTAATGGCTCCCACAGAAATTTTGGCTATACAACATTTCAATGCAATTGCAGAACTGACTGAAGGCATAAATATAAATGTTAAACTATTAACAGGATCCGTTAAAGCAAAGGAAAGAAAGAAAATTCTCGATGAAGCAGCTTCAGGTGATTTAAACATTTTAGTTGGAACCCACGCTGTAATTGAAGATAAAGTGCAAATGAAAAATATCGGGTTTGCTGTTATAGACGAACAACATAAATTCGGTGTAGCCCAAAGAGCTGCACTGTGGAAAAAAAATGTAATTCCGCCACACGTTTTAGTAATGACCGCCACACCAATTCCAAGAACCCTTGCTCTTACTGCCTACGGCGATTTGGATTATAGTGTGTTAGATGAACTGCCTCCCGGCAGAAAACCGGTAACAACAATTCACAGGCATGAAAGTGCAAGGTCGCAAATAATGGATTTTATTAAAAGCCAAATAAAAGAGGGCAGACAGGCATACCTTATTTACCCTTTGATTGAGGAAAGCAGTAAATTAGATTATGAAAATTTAATGAAAGGGTATGAAGAAGTGAAATCATATTTTCCTGAGCCAAAGTATTGGATAAGTATGGTTCATGGGAAAATGACACCTGAATTGAAGGAAACCAACATGCAAAGGTTTGTTGAAAATGACACTCATATTATGGTCGGCACTACAGTTATTGAAGTTGGTATAAATGTTCCGAATGCAACGGTGATGGTGATTGAAAGTGCAGAGAAATTCGGCCTTTCTCAATTGCACCAGTTGAGAGGAAGAGTTGGAAGAGGTGCAGAGCAGAGTTATTGTATTTTGCTGAGCGGGCAAAAAGTTTCACAGGAAGCGAAAGAACGGTTGGGGATTATGGTTGAGACAAATGACGGTTTTAAAATTGCTGAAAAAGACCTTGAGTTACGGGGCCCGGGCGATATTCAGGGAACCAGACAAAGCGGAACAATTAATTTCAAACTTGCCAATATTCTTGCAGACAGAATAATTCTTGAAACCGCCCGCGATGAAGTGGAAAATATTTTAAAAATTGATCCAACTCTTGAATCGGCAGAACATTTGCCTTTAAAGATTTATCTTGATAATTTTAAGAAGAATTCAGATTGGAGTAAAATTTCCTGATATATGTTAATCAGAAATTAAAGGAGCAAGAGTTATTGTATTCTCTTGAAATTAATTGGTAAATTGTTTTGCAATGATTCAAAAACAGCTACTCTCAATTTTTTTATTTTTTATATTTTCTTCCGGCTTTGGCCAGATGCAGTTTGTTGAAAATAAAGGCCAGTGGAATGAAAGAGTAAATTATAGAGGCGATTTTAACGGTGGAAGTTTTTATTTAGATGATCAGGGGTTTACCGTTTTGCTACATCACCCTGAAGATATAGATTACATTTCAAAGGTTTCGCATGGCGAGATTAAAGAATTAAAAGATCCATTTATATTCCGGTCTCATTCTTATAAAGCGAAGTTTGTGGGCGCCTTAAAGGCGGAAAAAATAATTTCAGAAAAAGAATTTTCTTCTTACAATAATTATTTTCTTGGAAATGATAAATCAAAATGGGCTTCTCATTGCAAAATGTATGGAGCAGTAACTTATAAAAATATTTATCCTAATATAGATGTAAGGTATTATACAGAAAATTCAAAACTAAAATATGATTTTATAGTTTATCCGGGTGGAAACCCTGATATGATTGCAATAAATTATGAAGGTGCTAAAATTTCACTTTTAAATAAGCAAATAATTATAAAAACTTCAGTTGGCGATGTTAAGGAACTTGAACCATATACTTACCAATCTATAAATGGAAAAACTGAAATTTTAAAAAGCGAATATGTATTGAAGGATAACATTGTTTCATTTAAAATAAAAAATTACAACCCCAAATCTGTATTGGTAATTGATCCTTCAATAATATTTTCAACTTTCACCGGCAGCACGGCCGATAACTGGGGCTATACTGCAACACATGGCCCCGACGGTAGTTTTTATGCAGCAGGAATTGTGTTCAGTTCGCCGGGTACCGGATATCCTGTTTCACCCGGCGCATTTCAAACTAATTATGGTGGTGGTGTTTCAGAAGATATGTTAGGTGGTTATGATATTGCAATCATGAAATTTTCCGGCAACGGCAGCAGCCGGATATATGCAACATACTTAGGTGGAAGTGCAAATGAGCAACCTCACAGCATGATTGTTGATGCAAACGGAAATCTTATTGTGGCGGGAAGAACCAGCTCTTCAAATTTTCCTGTAACCAGAAATAATATTGGCCCATGCGGAAATATTGATATTATTATTTCCAAGTTTAACGCTGCCGGATCGGCGCTTTTAGGTTCAGTTAAAATTGGAGGAACAAATGATGATGGCGTAAATATCAGGCCTAAATACCGCGGCTTGCAAGGTAAAGAAAGCCTCCGGCTGAATTATGGTGATGATGCAAGAAGTGAAGTTATTCTTGATAACAGCAATAACATTATTCTTGCCTCAGTTACTCAATCAACAGATTTTCCCGTGCAAAATTCTCCTATTCAAACTTCATTTGCCGGAGGATTGCAGGATGGCGTAATTCTTAAATTTAATCAAAATTTGAGTTCGCTTCTGTTCAGCACTTTTTTTGGTGGCAGTGAAAATGATGCATGTTTTGTTGCAGGTATAAGCCCCATTTCAAATATTCTTTATATAGGTGGTGCAACATCAAGCAATAATTTGCCGGGAAATACCTCAGGCACTATAAATTCTTCATACCAAGGTGGAACTGCCGATGGTTTCATAACAATGTTGCCGCTTGATGGAAGTAGCATTATAAAAACTACATATCAGGGAACGCCCGCCACAGATGTAACTTACGGTTTAAAATTCGACAGGTTTGGTTACCCTTACACAATGGGAACTACTACCGGAACATGGCCGGTTATAAATGCAACTTTTAAACAAACCGGAGCAAAGCAATTTATAACTAAACTTAAGCCTGATTTATCGCAGTATGTTTATTCAACTGTATTTGGTACAAATTCTTCA
>JAFDXB010000109.1 GCA_018268175.1 Bacteroidota bacterium
AGGCTTTAAGCAATTTGATTACAATTTAATTTATTCTCCTGCAACAATAAATGTAATTGGCTGTCGGCGAACAGATGTAACTTCGTTTCCGTTTTGAATTCCCGGTTTCCATTTAGGCCCGTTTTTAATAACCTTTATTGCTTCTTGTTCCATACCGTAACCCATTTTTGTTTCTGCAGTTACATCGCTTATAGTTCCGTTTCTGCTTACAATAAACCTTACCATTACTGTGTAAGTTCCTTCGGGGGCGTTGTTATCAATTGGCACGTTTGCATCAAGTTTTTTCTGAAGGTAATTTCTCCAGGCCGCTGCCCCTCCGGGGAATGCTGCTTCAATTTCCACTTTTTGAAAAACAGTATTTTCATAATCAATCGCCGGAGTTGAAATAATATTACTTCCTTTATCCTCAACCGGCTTTTGAACTATCTGAACTTTATTATCAGTTTCCACTGTTTTTGTGCTGATAGCCTGATCTTCTTTTATATCCTCAATTTTTTCTTCAGGTTTTACCAGTTCATCTTTAACAATTTTTGGAGGTACATATTTTACCTGATTTACTTCCGGAGGTGGTGGCGGAGTTGGAGGTGGTGGCGGAGGAGGTGGTGGCGGCAAGGCCGGTGGTTCCTCTTTTTTTATCTCTGCCATTTGAGTATCAATAACCTCAATATCCTCTTTAGTGGTTTTCTTACTTAACATGTTTGCAAAAACAGATGAAATAAGAATTAAAGCTAAAGCTGATAAAGTTAATAGAATAGACTTTTTTAAACGGTTATTGTACGTTTTCCTCAAAGTATAGGCGCCATAATTTTTATTCTTACCATCAAAGATGATATCAAGAATATCTGCGTCTAAAATTTTATTTGGTTCCATGTTTAAAAAATTAAAATCAACTACTTAATATCGTTCGCTGTTTCGTAATCATGAATAAGTGTTTGCTCCAGTTTGCTCATTGGCACCTCGGCATAGTGGCCGGGAGGAACTGCACTGATTGACATTTCATCGAGAATATTTATAGCATTTCTAAAAGTTGACTCATCCGACGATTTAATGATGTACATCAGATCGTCAATATTTGTTTCCTTCTTTTTCTTTACTATAAGATCACGAATGTCTTTAAAATTAGTATGCTGAAACTGCTCATTAAGCCTTGTAGAATCGAGGTTTCCATAATAGTAATATACCTGATCCTGCTTTCCCAATAAGATAGTCATAGCTCCTGATTCTTTAACCTTCATTTCAGCATTCTTATCATCCTTAGGTTCATTCATGTTCATTGCCGTGCTTTGCGACATTGTAGTTGTAAACACAAAGAATGTGATCAAAAGAAACCCAAGATCCACCATAGGTGTTAAATCAACCTTTGTTGAAAGTTTTTTACCTTTTTTTACGCCGGGCCCTTTTTTAGCTTTCTCCGGCGCAGTATTCATTTCTGCCATCGCCTTAGATTTTTATTTCTTAAGATCTAGATTCGTTGTAAAGTTCTGAACCAACCGGTACAGGTTGACCATTTGTAACTACCCTAAACTTATAAATTTCATTCTTTTTAAGAGCTTCTTTAATATTCCTGAATACAGGATATAAAGCTTCATTATCTCCTTTAACAAGTAAAATCTGCTGAAGTTTATTTTGATCTGTTCCTGCGTAAGCATTACTGATGCTACGTATCCAATCTATCATTTCATTATTGGTAGAATCTTTAACAGGAATTCCGGGCATTTTTGCAGGTTCGATAGGATGCTCCATTTCAAGATATCCTTTTATTTGATTTAATGGCAAACCTATAAATTCCTGCTTATTCCATTTTTGCAAGTCCTTCGCAGTTAAATTTAAACCTCTGGTTTGATTGATATTTTCGAGTATATCCATTTTTTTTGTATCATCACCTAAAGTTAAAAATGCCCTGCCATCAGCAGTCATTGTAATAAGAATTGCTTTTTCAGGAGCAACTTTAGCTGAAATACTATTTGGTGGATTAACTGATAAAACCTCCGGAGGTTTTTGTTTTGTTGCTAAAATGAAGAATGTTAAAAGCAGGAAAGCCACATCACACATTGCAGTCATATCCACGTGTGTACTTTTCCTTGGAATTTTAACTCTTGGCATTTTTAAAATTTAATTTGTTATTAGATGCATCAATAAAACAATTTCCACAAATTATTTGTAGAGAGATGCGAATGATTGTGTTAATGTAAAGCCTGACTCATCAATACCGTAGGTAATGCTGTCAATTCTTGTGGTGAACATATTATAAAATATAATTGCTACCGCAGAAGTACCGATACCTAAAGCTGTGTTGTATAAGGCCTCAGCAATACCCTGACTAAGTTTTGTTGCTGCTGCACCTCCACCGGTATCTTCACCAAGAGCAGCGAAGGCTCTGATCATACCTAACACCGTTCCGAAAAGACCAATAAGCGTTGCAACTGATGCGATAGTTGAAAGAAATACCAGATTTTTTTCAAGCATTGGCAATTCCAAAGCTGTTGCTTCTTCAACTTCTTTTTGGATAGCTAAAATTTTTTGTTCTGTATTCAGTTCACCGTCGGTAATCATTTCTTTGTATCTCTTTAAACCGGCCTTCATAACATTTCCTACAGAGCCTTTTTGCTTATCGCATTCTGCGATAGCAGCATCAACGTTTTTATTTGCAAGATGATACTGAACTTTTCGTACAAAATCAGCATTGCTGCCTGAACCTGTTGCTTTAGAAATTGTTAGAAACCTTTCGATTACAAATACTATTGCAGTAAGAAATGTTCCTATTAACACAGGCACAACTATACCTCCAAGGTACATGTTATAAATTTGTGCTTTAGGGCCGTGGTGATCTGGCCAAAACCAGCCGCTGCCGGGTTGCTCAAAATGTGATGCGCTTCCTAATCCGAATCTCCACAATACATACCCGATGATAAGACATAAAACCGGAGCTACCCATGATATGGAATTACCGCTTTTTTTTGCTGCTGCACTATGAGCAGGTTTGAAATTTGCAGTTGGTTTAATCTCTGCCATAAATTACAAGTTTTTGAAAATGATGAGAAAATCTATGATAAAACTTTTTTAAAAATACAATGCTACTGAAAAATCTATTTTAATAAAAATTTTCTTTGCTTTTAACAGATATTGATTTTAATAATTTATTTTCTATTAATATTTATTCATAACGTAAGGCTTTTATAGGGTCAAGTTTTGCTGCCTTAATTGCAGGGTATAAACCAGCAGCAAGGCCAACAAGACCGCAAACAATAATTCCTGTTAAAACCCAACCCCATGGCACAACAAAGCCCGTTTTTAAAAGAAGTGCAACAATATTGCCAATTAAAACTCCGGCTACAATACCACTTACTGCACCAAGAACACTAATTAAAAATGACTCAAATAAAAACTGCGACCTTACATCTTTACGTGTGCCTCCCAATGCTTTAATAAGCCCTATCTCTTTTGTCCGTTCATTTACCGCAACCAACATAATATTCATTAAGCCTATTGCTGCTGTGATTAAAGTTATTAAAGCAATACCTATTGTACCTAATTCAAGAAAGCTGAGATTTTTTAATAACACGTTTGCAATGCTGTCGCTTTTATCTATGAAAAAATTATCTGCATCCTTCACATTAAGTTTCCGTATTTGCCTGAAAATGCCGGTGGCCTCTGATATAGCGGCATCCATTACTTTTACATCGGGTACCATAACCGCAAGATTATAAGAGCTGTTACCTAATGTAAATAACTTTCTTACAGTGTTATATGGTGTAATAACAATTTTACTTGTATTGAAAAAAGCGCTCGATGATTTGTCTTCTAATACACCAATTACCCTAAAAGGAATATGGTCAACATTTACTATTGCATCAACTGCTTTTTGAGGATTAGCAGGAAATAATGTTTTTGCAACTCCACTGCCCAAAATACATATATTGCTTCCTGATGCCACTTCAGGTTGTGTAAAAGTTCTGCCGTAGGCAATTGAATAACCATTTATATCTACAAAATTTTCATCTCCTCCAATAATTGCATTTTCAGGATTGGTTTTTTTTGTTGAGGTATTAACAACAACTCCGTTTGGGCCGCGTAATGTAATACCTACCTTAGTTCCCGGGAAATTATATCTTTCCTTAAATTCTCTTACTTCATCAACAGTTATTGGAATGCCGGCTGTAGATTTCCTTTCCACCTTTCCCTTTTTAGATTTTTTCTGAGAAGATGGCCTTCCAAAATTTACATTTATTCCTCTGTAACGGATACTGAAAGAATTTGCCCCCATAGTTGAAAAACTGTCTGTAAGGCTATTGCTTGCAGCAGAAATAGCTGTAACAATTAGAATAAGTGCAAATATTCCAAGAGCAATAATTACAACAGTGATTGATGTTCTTAGTTTGTTGCCTTTAATATTCTTCCATGATAAAGCGAGAGAATCTTTATATGTCATGAATGAATATTTTTAATGTTATTATGAATAAATCCATCCAACTAAAAGTTCAGGATAAACTCCAAGTAAAATTATAAGTATTGCGGTAATTACAATTATTATTTTAAATGATTTTCCGGCAGCAAGTGAATTTTCATCCGGCAAAGCAGGTTTAAAAAACATTGCCTGAATTATACGGAAATAATAAAAAGCTGAAACTGCCGCAAAAAGTACTGCAATTATCACCACCCAAAAATACCCGCCTGCTTCAATTACAGATAACAACATCATAAATTTCGCCTGAAACCCTATTGTCAAAGGTATCCCGGTAAGTGAAAATAAAAAGATTGCTGCACTCACTGCTATCGCAGGATATTTTTTTGCCATTCCGTTGAAACCATCAATTGTATAATCTTTCATTTTTACTAAAACAGCAAATAGACCTATTGTTGCTAAACTGTAAGCTGCCGAATAAATAATTATACCTTCCTTACCCTTGTCATTGAGTGATAATAAAGCAAGCATCATAAATCCAGCCTGCGCAATACTTGAATAGGCTAACATTCGCTTTACGCTTTGCTGAAAAACTGCAGTTATGTTTCCTATTAATAGTGTGGCTATGGTTATTACTACAATTAAATTTTGCCATTGAGTGTGAATTTTTCCAAAGGCATTATCAAACAATCTTATAAAAGCAATAAAGGCTGCAACCTTTACTACTGTAGCCATAAATGATGTTACCACCATTGGAGCGCCGTCATAAACATCAGGGGCCCAAAAATGAAACGGTGCAGCGGAAACTTTAAATGACATACTTACTAATAAAAATACAAGCCCCACCACAAACATCGGAGAAATTGGCTGAGCACCTAAATTTATATTGGAGATAAAAAATGAACCATTTTCATTTGCGCCATAAATAAATGCTATGCCCATCAACATAATGCCTGTTGAAAAAGCGCCCATTAATAAGTATTTCAGGGCTGCTTCATTGCTCTTCAAATTCTTTTTTTCACTTCCGCTTAAAATATAAAGTGGTATTGAAATAATTTCTATCCCCAGAAACATCAAAAGTAATGTGTTGAAAGTTGCAGATAATGCAACACCACACAGGATAAAGAAAATCAATGCGAAATATTCGGAAACGTGAATTCCAATATTCTCAAAATCTTTTCCATTTAAAATAAACAATAAAAAAGTTGCTGCAACCGCAACTGCAATAAAGGTAAGGTTGAAAGAATCAGTCCTTATCATATTATGCAGGTCAATATTAAAAAATGATGTTTGAGTTTTCAGCTCAATTGCATTGGCAAGAAATACAATAATAATTCCTGCTATTGCAAGATATTTAGGCAATGACTTGCTTTTTAAAAAGGCACCCGCAAACATCATTACAACACCCCAGAATGCAGTTAATACTATAGCGTTCATCAGTTCAAAATATTTATCACCTTACCTTATTTAACTAATAAGGCAGTGGCATTTTTTGTTAATTCAATAATTGGCTGAGGATAAACCCCTGTTATAAATATTATTATCACAACAACTCCAAGAGCAATTTTTTCATAAGTTGTCAAATCCGTCATCTTTGAAGCTGCCTCTGATACATTTCCATAAAACACTTTACGAATCATTCCAAGCACATAAACCGCCGACAATATAATTGCAAGAATTGAAATTGCTGCAAACACATAATTATACTGAAATAATCCACCATACATCAGGAATTCACCAACAAAACCATTAGTAAGCGGTAAACCGATATTAGCTAATCCTATTATTATCATCATTATAGTTAATGCAGGCGCTTTTATGGCCACACCACCCAATTCTGAAATATATTTTACACCTGATTTTTTTATCAGGATATCAACCACTATCCAAAACCCAATTACGTTTACCCCGTGGTTAAACATTTGAACTATTACCCCCTGAACACCAAGTTCGGTTTGAGAAAACAAGGCAGCAGTCATTAACCCAAGGTGAGCTATTGAAGAATATGCAACAAGTTTTTTAAGGTTATCCTGAACCATTGCCACACAACTTGCATAAATAATTCCTATTACTGCAAGTATGATAGCAACATTCCCATATTGACTAACACCTTCAGGCACAACCGGAAGCATCCATCTCATAACGCCAAACAAGCCCATTTTTACCATTAAACCGCTTAAAACCATCACAACTGATGTTTCCGTTTGATCGTATGTATCAGGTTGCCATGTGTGCAAAGGCCAAACAGGGATTTTTACTGCAAATGCGGCAAAAAATAACCAGAACAACCACCCTTGTTCAGCACCTGATAAATTTGCATGCTGAAAAGCTAACATTCCAAAATTATGTGCAGCTTGGGTTGTGTCTTCAAATATTCTTGGGCCGGTATGTAAATAAATGTAAATGATACCTGTTAACATTAAAAGTGACCCGGTGAAAGTGTAAACAAAGAACTTAAATGTTGTAGCAATCTTTTGTTTGCCTCCCCAAATACTGCATAAAAAATATGCAGGTATTAAAGCCAACTCCCAGAAAAAATAAAACAACAAAGCATCCATTGCGGAAAAAACTCCCATTATTCCGGCTTGAGTAAGAAGCATCAATCCAAAATAATTATTTGCATTTTGCCATTTACGATTATAAGAATATAAAAAAATAAGCGGGTAAGCTAAAGCTGTTAGAAAAGATAACAAATGGCCGGTTCCGTCCAATCCCAGGTGAAAACTATTGCCAAGATATTTTAACCAATAATAACTTACCTGATTATAAGATAAATATTTGGAGCTGTCACTATAACACAAACCCACAACCGAAACTGCAAGTATTATTAATGAAGCAATGAGTGACCATGCTTTAACAGCCTTTTCATTTTTAATAAAAAATGCGACAATACCTGCAATTAGAGGTATCCATAAAAGTAATTCCGGAAATGTAAAGTAAGTACCCAGCATCTAATCTTTTTTACAAGAACAATTGTATTATAAATAAAATCAAAATTCCAAAAACCATCAAAAGTACGTAAGCTCCAACCATACCCGATTGCAGCCATCTTAACTGACGGCTGCCGTAATTGACAAGCTTTCCTGTACCGTTAACAATTCCATCTATACCTTTTTTCTCTACTACTTTATTTAAAAATAAAGAAAAACTATTCAGTGGCTTGGAAATAATAGTTGAATATAATTCATCAACATACCATTTATTTTCAAGAAATTTGGCAATGCCTGAAGATGGTTTTGCAATTTTAAACTTACTGAATTTGGCCCATGCAAATACTGCAGCAATAAGTGAAACTAAAACTGAAATTGCCATAAGAATATACTCTGTGCTATGACTTAAATGGTGAACAGGCTTTAATTGATATGATCTTTCAAAAACTGGTTTTAGGAAATCATTCAGCCAATGAGCATTTGCTGCTATTGCATCAGGAATACCTATCCAACCGCCTACTATAGACAAAACTGCCAGAACCATTAAAGGAATTGTAATAGCTGCCGGGCTTTCATGCAAATGATGCTTTTGTTCTTCCGACCCACGGAAAGAGCCTAAAAACGTCATTGCATATAACCTAAACATATAAAAAGCAGTA
>JAFDXB010000010.1 GCA_018268175.1 Bacteroidota bacterium
AGAAAGGCAATCCGGCGTTTCATTTTAGCAAATATGGTTATTATTTATAGCAAATTTTTAAAAATTTGTCGTACATTTGCCGTCCTTTAAACAAAACCCGTGTTGAATAATCGAGAATATATTATTCCCTTTGTGGGGTTGAAAGAAGGGATTCATGAATTTGTTTATCAGATTGATGAAAAGTTCTTTGCAGAAAGAGAAGCGTTTGAATTTTCAAAAGCATCAGCAAACGTAAAACTTTTGTTGGATAAACACCAAGGTTTTTTAATGCTGAAGTTTGAAATCGGCGGCGATGTTGAACTTTCCTGCGACCGTTGTGGCAATCCTTTAAAAGTTAACCTTTGGGATGAGTTCAATATTATTGTGAAATTGGTAGATGATCCGGATGTTATGAACGAACAGGAAGACGACCCGGATATTTATTATATTTCAAGGCTTGAAAGCAAGATAGATGTCAGCACATGGATTTATGAATTTATTTTATTAAGCCTGCCAATGCAGAAAACATGTAGCAACGACGAAAATGGAAATTCCCTTTGCAATCCGGAGGTTTTGAAAAAACTTCACGATATGGAAAAGCAAAGTGAACATAATGCAAACTCTTTGTGGAAAGGACTTGACAAGTTCAAGAATAACTAATAGATTTTTTTATAATTATAAAAACAGACAATCATGCCAAATCCAAAAAGGCGCCATTCACAACAACGCAGTGCAAAAAGAAGAACACACTATAAAGCAACTGCTGCTACAATAAGCACTGATTCCACTACAGGTGAAATGCATGTTCGCCACCGTGCTCATGTAAGCGAAGGAAAACTTTACTACAAAGGAAAAGTTGTTTCAGAAAAGGCTCCATTGAAAGCTTAAGTTTTATAACTTTCAACTTCAAAGTTTATTAACTTCACTTTGATATTGAAGCCTGTATTATTAAATTAAGCGAATGGTTAAAATAGGAATTGATATAATGGGAGGCGATTATGCTCCCACAGAAGTTATTAAAGGTGCACAGGAGTTTTTAAAAGACAACTCCAACGTTCACCTTTTTTTAATTGGGCGTGAAAATGAAATTAATTCCGAATTGCAAAAAAATTCGCTTCCCAAAGATTCCTTCACCGTTATAAATGCATCGCAGGTTATAGAAATGCATGAACATCCTACCAAGGCATTAAAAGAAAAAACTGATTCTTCTATTGCTGTTGGTTTTGGTTTACTTGCTGCAGGTAAAACAGATGCATTTATAAGCGCAGGTAATACAGGCGCAATGATGGTAGGCTCTTTATTCAGCATTAAAACTATTGAAGGAGTTATGCGACCAACAATTGGCGCTTACCTTCCCCGTGAAAACGGAAGCCTAGGCCTTTTGCTTGATGTGGGCCTCAATGCTGATTGCAAAGCCGACAACCTCAACCAGTTTGCTATACTGGGTTCTTTATATGCTGAGCATATTTTAAAAGTTCCTAACCCAAAAGTTGGCCTGATAAATATCGGTGAAGAAGAAGGTAAAGGAAACCTTCTTTATCAAGGTGCTTTCCCTCTTTTAAAAAATAATCCTCATCTCAATTTCATTGGAAATATTGAAGGACGTGATATTTTATTAGATAAAGCTGATGTTTGCATTTGCGACGGCTTCACCGGAAACGTTATTTTAAAATTAGCCGAAAGTGTGTTTGATATTGTTCAAAGAAGGAAAATAAAAGATGAACATTTCGACCGCTTTAATTTTGAAGAATATGGTGGCGTGCCGGTTTTGGGTGTTGCAAAACCTGTAATTGTCGGCCACGGAATATCTCACTTCCTTGCATTTAAGAACATGCTTAACATTGCCCGTAAAATGATTGAAACTGATTTTACAGGCAAGATGCAACAAGCTTTTTCACATATAAAATCTTAGTCTTCTTCCAAAAATCTTTTTAATACATCAATTGTTTTATCAAGATCTTTTTGTTCTAAAGCGTTATTTAGAAACCAACTTTCATAGGCTGATGGCGGAAGATAAATTCCATTCTCAAGCATAAAATGAAACATCCGGTTAAACTTAGCTATATCAGCTTTTGAAGCAGTTTCAAAATCAACAATATCATGGTCAGAGAAGTGAATACTTATCATTGAACCCAGTTGGTTTACACGGAAATTGCAACCTGAGTTTTCAAGAACTTTTTTAAGCCCGTCTCTTAAATAAACTGTTTTATCTTCAAGCTCCTTATAAATTCCGGGATTACTTTTTAATTCTGAAAGCAAAGTATATCCTGCAATCATAGCAAGAGGGTTTCCGCTGAGAGTTCCCGCCTGATAAACATTTCCCACCGGAGAAATATGATTCATAATTTCCGCCTTACCGGCGAAAGCACCTACAGGCAAACCTGCTCCTATCACTTTTCCGTAGGTAATAATATCAGCTTTAATATTAAATTTTTCCTGTGCACCACCGGCTGCAAGCCTGAACCCTGTCATCACTTCATCAAAAATCAAGAGCATTCCCTCACGGTCACAAATGTTTCTTAACGAACTTAAGAAATTGGTTTCAGGAAGAATGCAACCCATATTTCCGGCTACGGGTTCAACAATAATAGCAGCAATTTCTCCTTTATTTTCTGAAA
>JAFDXB010000110.1 GCA_018268175.1 Bacteroidota bacterium
ATCAGAACATTTGTTCAGATCAGGATATTTCAATAGTTCAGCTAAGTGCATACTCTGAAGGAGACAGTACAAGCGGAGTGTGGTACACTACAGCGGATAACAGGATGGTTGAAATTTCTGATCCATATCATTTGGCAACTATAGCGAAAGTTAACAACCCAGGAAATTATTTGTTTATTTATTCTGTGGAAAATGGTGGTAGTTGCCCTGTAAGTTCTGATTCGGTGGTGGTAAATATAAACCGTTTTCCAACGGAAGCAAATGCCGGTGATGATGTTCAGGTTTGCAATTATATAAGGTCTGAAGTAGTTACACTTAATGGAAACATTCCTGAGATTGGAGAAGGTTTATGGCAAATTCTAAGTGCTCCATGGAGTAATGGATCATCATTAAATTATCATGCAAACGGCTCCTCAATAAATTTATCGAACCTGGCAAATGGGGTTTATCGTTTGCGCTATACCGTTAGTAGTGGTTCAATCTGCCCGGTTTCTGTTGACGACATGGAACTCAATATAAGTGTACGAGCTTACGCAGGATCTGATAGGGTAGAGTGTGGATCAAATATTATAAACCTTATTGGCAATCTTAATTCTGAAGGTGTGTGGAGTACTGAAGACACTTCATTAGTAATGGGAATTACTCAAACTTCTCCAAATACATCAATTGTGCAAGTGCAAAATTATAATCAACATAATAATATTACCTTCCGGTACACAATTCCCGAATATGGCAGTTGTGCTTCCACTTTTGATGAAGTTGTGTATAAATTATATCCAGTTCCGTCTGCATCTTATGGTGGTGAAAATATTTCTCTTTGTTCCAATGTTTCATCAGTTACATTATCAGGCAACATCCCGCAAACTGGAACCGGTAAATGGAAATTTATTTCGGGCCCTTCTTCGCCATGGGCAGGAGTTGCAAACAATACATCAAACGATACAATATTCAGAAATTTGAGTGCAGGCATATATGAATTTAATTATGAAATTGGAACCCACCCTGTATGCCCGGTTTCTTCATCAAGAGTTATTGTGTCAAAAGAAGTAAATTCCAAAACAGGCGGCAATGTTAAAGTTTGCGAAGAAAACACGGTTGTATTAAAAGGTAATGTTCCGGTTTTAGGAACTGGTGCATGGAAGTATGTTTCCGGTCCTGATTCCGCCACAGATATTATTTACGGAAACCCTTCAAATCCATATTCTACAGTTTCATCTTTAACCTTTGGTACACATGTTTTTAGCTGGACAATTCCGGGGCTTCCCGGATGCGAATCTACCACTGATTATATGACAGTTAGAATTGATTCCTCTATATCCAATTTATTTGCCGGTGGCGATATTACAATGTGCCAAACCGATTCTGCCTTTTTGAAGTTAGGGTCTGTTGCCTTGCCGGATGTTTCATATTCATGGAGCCCGGCCATAATGCTTGATTTTCCCGACAGAGCTCAGCCAAATTTTATGGGAAGTAATAATGCCGGACATTATAGTTATACTGTATCAGGGAAAAGAGGTGCTTGCGAAAATTTTGCAAGAGTTCAGATTAACGTTCTACCCAAACCGTTTAGTTTTATAAATGTGAACCTTACAAATTGTTCGGCTCAGTTTTTTGCATCCTCGCCGGGAAGAGGAATTAATAACCCGGTATATAACTGGCTCGTTGGAGATACAACCCTTCCACAGAATATTGGCAGTGGCCCTTTTCAGTTCAATTTCAATTCTTCCAACCATCAAAATATTATTTTAAAAATTGTTTCTAATGATGGTTGTGTTGGAACTGACACACTTGAAATATCGCCTTATTGCATTCTTCCAATTAATTTATTGAAGTTTACAGGTGAAATTTCCGGTGAAAATGCCTTATTAAAATGGAGTGTCGCTAATGAAAGTGAAGTTCAAAAATATGAAGTTCAGAGAAGCGAAAATGCAAGGGATTTTATTTCTTTGGGCTTTGTACAACAAAGAATAAATAATTTTTTAGATCCAAATTTATTCAGCAATAATGCCTCAATAAAATATTACAGATTAAAAATTTATTCTGTAGATGGCAGTGTTTCTTTCTCCGAAATTGTACCTCTAAAGCCACAGTCAAATGTGTCTGTTAGTGTTCAACCAAATCCTTTTGTAAGCGATGTGAAGGTGAAAATTATTTCACCTTTAAAAGAGGCCGTGCAAATATCTGTTATAGATGCAACCGGAAGAGTGATTTCTCGAAAAATGGAAATAATAGAAAAGGGTTACAATGAAATTAAAATTAATACTGTAAGTTTTCCACCCGGTACTTATTTCTTAAAAGTGAATTCTTCAATTTCCCAAACTTTTAAAATCATTAAAATTTAGTGAGGCAATCCTTAAAAACTCAAGGCTATTCTTAAAATGAATAGCCTTTTTTTAATTATTTGGAAGAGGAATTATAACTACAACTTCGCAGCCGTTACCAGGTGAAGAAGCTATTTTAAAATTTCCATTGAATAATTCAGCCCTTCTTTTAATATTAGCAAGCCCAATCCCACGTTTTACAGTATTCAAATCGAAGCCGACACCATTATCAAAAATTCTAAGTTTTAGCTTATTATCATGAATTATCAAATCAATTTCAATTAGTGAGGCCTTTGCATACTTTTGGATATTTCGTAGTTGTTCCTGAACAATTCTGAAGATATTTAAAAATATATCTCTG
>JAFDXB010000111.1 GCA_018268175.1 Bacteroidota bacterium
ATCCGATTTCAATTAAATGGTGAAAAGAAGATCATGCTTAATTATGCAAAACTTCGGATAGTAGAAAATTAATTTCCAAATGACGGTTAAGCAAAAGGTTTATAAATTATTTTATCAACTTCTGTTGCTTTTGGCTTTATATATCGTTTGCAGGATAATATTTGTGTGTGCGCATTTTAATTCACTGCAAATAAACTCGGCAACAGATTTTTTTATAGTATTTTTTGGAGGTGTAAGATTTGACCTTTCAGCAATTTTTGCTTCCAATTTAATTTATATCATTCTTTATCTTTTGCCATTTGGATTTACAGAAAATGAAATCTACAAAAAAATAATATCTACATATTTTATTTTGATAAATGCATTTTGCATTATGCTGAATTTAATTGATGTAGCATACTTTTCTTTTATTCAAAAACGAATGCAATTTGATGTAACCGGATTTATAACAGGAGAAAAAGGAAATGATTTATTCAAGTTATTACCTTCTTTTTTTGTTGATTACTGGTATTTATTTTTAGTGTACATACTTCTGTTGTGGATATTAATAAAAGGCTACAAAAAAACTAAATACACAAAGCCGGTTATTTATGAAAGTAAATATTTGGTTAGAAGTATAATATTTATTCTTGCGGCAGGCATTTCTATAATTAGCATCAGAGGAGGTTTTCAATTAAAGCCATTAAATATTATTCATGCTTCGCAGATGGCATCCGTGGCAAATATTCCGGCAGTATTAAACTCACCTTTTTCCTTTATGAAAACCATGAACAAAAAGGGAATAAAAAGAGTTGAGTATTTTCCTCCCGAAACAATTTCATCAGTTCACAATTTTTCAACAGGAAATTTCAGAAAATTAAATATTGTAATCATACTTATTGAATCTCTTTCTTCAAAGTATGTAAATAAATCTACCACTCCGTTTTTAGATTCCTTATTTCAAAACAGCTTATATTTCACTAATGCTTATGCAAATGCAAGAGAATCTATTCAAGGAATACCGGCAGTAATTGCATCAATTCCCTCATGGCAAGACGAGGCATTTATTTTTTCACCATACTCAACAAATTCAATCACATCCTTCCCTTCATTGTTAAAACCCTTTGGTTATAAATCCTTTTTCTTCCACGGAGGAACAAACGGGACAATGGGGTTTAATTCGTTCAGCAGCCTTGCAGGTTTCGATAAATATTATGGCCGGTCTGAATTTTCCAACGAAGTTGAATTTGATGGCAATTGGGGAATTTGGGACGAACCCTTTCTGAAATTTATGGCCTCAAAATTAAAAGAAACATCGCAACCATTTATTTCAGCTTATTTTACTTTAAATCCTCATCATCCGTTTATTGTACCCAAAAAATACAAAGACAAGTTTAAAAATTTTTCAGATCCATTTTTAAACACATTGGAATATGAAGATTATGCATTAAGAGAATTTTTTAACTCCGTTCAATCTGAAGAGTGGTTTAGAAATACACTTTTCATTTTTACGGCAGACCACACATCTCCGGTAACGGAGGGAGTAAAAACAATATTGGATAATTATCATGTACCAATTGCCTTTTACTTGCCCGGGAATTCATTAAAGGGATTAAATAATTTGCCGGCAAACCAAGTTGATATTCTTCCAACAACAATGGATTTAATAAACTTTCCTAATTCCTTTTTCTCTTTAGGGAATAGTTTATTTAAACAGGAAAACAACACTGCCGTATTTTACAATAGCGGAGTATTTACTCAAGTTGCAGCATCAAACATACTACAGTTTAATTCTGAAAAAGTAATAAGCTTTTATAATTATCCGTCGGATTCACTTATGAAAACAAATGATATTGGAATTGTAAATCCGGACACATTGCTAAAGTATAAAAACATACTTCTCAGGAAAATACAAACATTTAATAACTCAATGCTGGATAATAAAATGCATTAAAAACAAAAAACCCTGAGAAATATATTAAAATTTAAATTTAACCCGTATTATTGATTTATACTTTAACCAAAACCACTTTCAATGGACTCGCAAAAAGTTGACATGTTTTTAATTTCAAATTCAAAATATTTTGAATCGCATCAGATGGGAATAATCAGAGAACGTTTGCTGCAAACAGATGAATCTAAATGGCCCTCTATTTCTACAATTCAATTCAAAGATCCAACAACAAGCCTTATCGTTTCAATTCTTGCCGGCGGACTTGGTATTGACAGGTTCCTGATAGGCGATACAGGGCTGGGTATTGGAAAACTTTTAACCTGTGGTGGTTTTGGAGTTTGGACAATTGTTGACTGGTTTCTTATCCAGGCTGCAACCAGAGAAAAGAATTTGCTTATGCTGCAACAATATTTATATTAATGTCTAAGGCAGGCAAAATAGAATATTTTTTAATTGCTTTGTGGATGGCAGGCCTTTGCTATATTTTATTTTCAAATTTTTACCACATTGAGAATACTTCATTTTGCATAATAAAAAATGTAACAGGAATGCCTTGTCCGAGTTGCGGTTCAACAAGATCTGTTTTATTGTTGGGTGAAGGCAAATTTTTAGAAGCCTTTAAAATAAATCCTTTAGGCTATGTAATTGTTTTTATAATGACAATCATTCCTGCAACATTTGTTTATGGTTTGATAAAACATAAAAACATTCTTTCTGAAATATTTTTTAAGGCAGAAAAACTTATACGAAAGAAATACATTTTTATTGGATTTGTTGTGCTGATTTTCATTAACTGGATTTGGAATTTTTATAAAGGTTTATAAATGCAAACAATAGAATTTCCATTCAAAGTATCTGACCATGAAGCAGAAAAAGCATCAAACAGTTACTTAATGTCGCTAATAGCAGTTATTGCCGGTTTACCATTGCCAATCTTAAACTTATTGGCAACAGTAGTGTTTTACTTTGCAAACCGAAGGGCAACTTACTTTGTAAGATGGCATTGCACACAGGCATTGCTTTCACAACTTTCATTGTTTTTTATAAACTCCTTTGGGTTTTGGTGGACTGTTTCAATAATTTTTTTTGATGAAACTATTTCATCAAATTATATAGCATATATGATTATTGTACTCATTACAAACTTTATTGAATTTATAGCTACAATATACACAGCAGTAAAAACGCGCCGCGGCGAACATGTTTCTTGGTGGTTTTATGGTGGTTTAACAGATATAATTTGTAAGAAATGAATAAAGTATTTCTGCAGGGATTGCTTCTGATATTTTTATTTTTTGGAGGTTATTTTTTATTAGCACAAATTGATTGGATAAATTTTTTCTCAGTTAATAAAATAAAAAATTCCTCTGAAAAAAAATTAGGTGATATTCTCTGGAGTTCAATAAAAAATTCAGAAAAAGAATGTTACGATACTGAAGTAATAAAAGGAATAGACTCTATAGTAACCAAAATATGCTTAGCAAATGGAATTGACAAAGATGATATAAAACTACATATTATAAAGAAGGATGTAGTAAATGCTTTTGCCATGCCTGACGGTTATTTAGTAGTTTATACAGGTTTGATTAAAGAGGCTGACAATGCTGAAGAAGTAGCCGGAGTTATAGCTCATGAAGTGGCGCATATAAAATTAAACCATGTTATGAAAAAGCTTGTAAAGGAATTGGGCTTATCCATGATAATTTCTGCAACTACGGGAGGTTCAGATCCGCAGGTAATTAAATCTGTCATCAAATTGCTTACATCTTCCGCATTCGACAGAAATATGGAAAAAGAAGCTGATATCACAGGGGTTGAATATTTACTTAAAGCTCAGATAAATCCTGAAGCGTTAGCTGAATTCATGTTTAAAATTGCCCGTACCGATAAAGTTTCAGGTTATTTTAAATGGATAAGTACTCATCCTGAGGGGAGCGACCGCTCTAAATATATTCTTGAATACAGTAAATTAAAAAAGCCTGTTGAATTTAAAAAAGTAATTTCAGATAAAACATGGGCCTTGATTCAGGAGCGATTAAATGAAGAATAAATAATGAAGATATTCTCATTTCAGAAGAGCCGCTTTGAAGATTGCCAAAAAATTTTTATTGTTTTTTTTTGCTTTGAAATTTTTGTGGGCTACAAGATTTTTTAATTATTCGTCAGGAAAATTTTACAGAGAACCCATATTTTTTAAAGATTATTATATTTAAAAATTGGGTCAATTTCAGTTCCGGCCTTCATTTCACACACGGGTTTTATTAATCCGTTATCAAGGCCATATACCCAGCCAAATAAATTAGGACGATTGTTATTTTGCCATGCCCTTTGTATAATTGAAGTTTTTGAAAGATTAGAAACCTGCGCTATAACGTTCAATTCTGTAAGGCGGTCGGCTTGTTCTTTTTCTGTTTTTAAAGCTGATATTTCCGTTTTATTTTCAGCATATATCTCTTTAATATTTTTTAGCCAGTGATTAATAATTCCATAATATTCATTCGTCATTGCTGCTTTAATTCCTCCACAACCGTAATGCCCGCAAACAATAACATTTTTTACTTGTAAAACTTCAACTGCAAATTGAAGCACGCTTAATAAATTTATATCTGCGTTTACAACGAGGTTAGAAATATTACGATGAACAAAAATTTCACCCGGGTCGGTGCCGGTTATCATATCAGCCGGAACCCTGCTGTCGCTGCATCCGATCCATAAAGATTCAGGCGCTTGCTGTGCAGATAATCTTTTGAAATAATCAGGGTCTGCACTTGTTTTAGCAGCAGACCACTCTTTGTTTCCTTCTAATAATTTTTTATACGACTGCATAAATTTCTTTTATTAAATATTTAACCCTCCACACACGCTTAAAGTTTGGCCGGTTATATAATTGCTCATATCGCTCGCCAGAAATAAAGCAGTATTAGCAACATCTTCAGGCGAAGCAAATCTTCCTAACGGAATCCCTGCTTTATATTTTTCAGCGCCCTCGCCGTCTTTTAAATAACTTGTCATATCTGTTTCCACAAACCCCGGGGCAATAGCATTACACCGGATATTTCTGCTACCCAATTCTTTTGCAATACTTTTTGTAAAGCCTATAATTCCGGCTTTGCTGGCGGCATAACTGCTTTGCCCTGCATTACCCATTTCACCTATAACGCTGCTCATGTTTACAATGCTTCCGGTGCGTGCCTTCATCATTGGCCTGATAACGTTTTTTGTCATGTTAAAAACGCTTTTAAGATTTACATCCATAACCTCATCCCATTGCTCTGATGTCAATCTCATTAAGAGATTATCTTTTGAAATTCCGGCATTGTTTACGCAAATATCAATAGTCCCAAATTCTGAAAGTACTGTTGTAACAAGCTCTTCGCACGCTTTATAATCACCGGCATTAGTTTTATACGATTTTGCTTTAACTCCAAACCCTCTTAGTTTCTCTTCAAGAGCTATTGCACGAAGAGCACTACTTTCACTAACGTAGGTGAATACTACATTAGCGCCGTTTTCAGCAAATTTAAC
>JAFDXB010000112.1 GCA_018268175.1 Bacteroidota bacterium
GGCCCCACACTTCTTACAGAAAACCCTCTTAAAGAATTTGTTCCACCAATAATATATTGTTTTGTAAAAGGAAGCAAAGCAGAATTATTATATGGTATTCCAATGCCCAATTGAAAACGGTTTGCAAGATCTAATGTCTTACTTAATTTCCTTGTATATCTTACATCGAAATCAGTTTTAACATATTGGGCAAAAGGAGTTCCCAGAATTTCCTTCTCCCGGAAATGCTTTGCACCGGTAATAAGCCCGGCCAGGTTTCCGGATAAATCAAGCCCTGCGGTAAAGAACCATTGATTTTTTCTGTTTCTACTAAGATGTTTTAGTGAATATGATAAATAAGTTCCCAAAATGGCTTCAGAATATACATTCAGCAGCAAGGAAGGAGTAACGGCTGCTTGCTTCATAAATGTATCTGAAATATTTGTAGCATTAAGATAGCTTAAAGAAAAAGGTGCAAAAGTGAACTGCTGTTTATTATCCGGTTTCCACGTAAAATCATATTGCGCATGGAAAAGGTTTTTATTGTAAAATAATTTTTTAATGAGCATTTCATAACCTAAACTAATATTAGTAATAGGCGGATAAAAATAATTCTCCGGAATATTAATAAATGGAATTGCATAGCGCGGAATTCTTAAAGTTGCATCAGCACCAATCCTGTAATTGCTGTTTTTTAAAGAGTCTGAATAACCATATTCAATACCGCCAAAACCCTTTATACTTAATTCCTCTGAGCCTTTAAAAGTATTTCTGTTCTTCCAGTTAACACTCAATTGTGTTCCCACATAATTATTATCTTTTGAAAAAGCATCTATTCCAAATTGAATTGATTTTTTCTTAGCCGGAGTTAAATAGTAGTAAACATTTAAATTATGGTTAGCAGAATCTGCAATTTCAAATCTGTTCTTTACAAATTTGAATGAACCAAGGTTTATAAATCTGTTTAAAGTTGCGTTTTGTGTTCTTGTAGAATATAAATCGCCGGGGCGGTATGTGATTGCTGTTTTAAAAATGCGAGGCTTGAACTTGTTTTCGTTATTTTTTATGTATATACTGTCGTACATAAAAAAATCATTCCGGCTTGTATCTGCATTTATTTCTGCAAGAGAATACGTTGGATAAACAACAATATCATTTATTTTATACGAGTACTTCGCAACCTCCGGGGTTGTGGATTTCAGATTAAGAAATAAGTTTACTTTTCTACCGCCAACAGTACTATCCGCATAGGCCATAATATAATCAGGATTGAAAAAATAGTAACCCCTGTTTTTTAAAATTAAATCTAATCTTGTTCTTTCATTTGCTATATCATCAAGATTATAGCCATTCCCCTTTTTTAGTAGTGATCTTGTCTGCCCTTGAATTCGCCTGAGTTGATTTATAACTTTTATAGAATCACCCGGCCAGCTTATTTCATTAATCGTATATTGAGGAAACACCTGCACTGTATAATGAGCTTTCGTAAAATAACTTTTATTGGTTGTATCGCCTTGTGCTGTTGAATGAAAGTAACCAAGGTTCTCTAAGCGCCCCTCAATATTTTTTGCAGTGTTTTCAGCATTTACGCGACTGCTTAAAACCGGAGGCTCACCTAATTTATTTCTTAAAAAAGCTTTTAATCCTTTTTCCCGCCGCGGCGGACCTATTGTGTACCACCACCACACTTTCCATGGCTGGCCTAAAAAAAATTTATTAGGCCTGGGCTGTATTGCTATTTTAATATCAGACTTTATAGATTTTGAAGATGTTGTTAGTTCAGGATGTTTTTCAATTTTTATACTTGCTCCGCGATAAAGCCTTTCGCCGGGAGGTAAATACCGCTTTACACTGCACGACGATAAAAGCGCAGTTATAACTACTACAAAAAATATTTTACTTTTTAGCATTTTTCCTTTTTTGAAACAATTCTTTAAACTTGTCATAATCCATGGTCATTAAAAATCCAACACCTGTTTCCGTTACATAACCATCAAGCACAACCTCAAACTGACTTTTTCTGTAAGCCTTCAACATATACTTTCCATCTTTGCTAAGTTTATAACCAAAAGTTATATCCGGAATGTAAGCAGTGGATTTTGATGATGCGTTTTGCCCTTCGAGTTCAAAATTTTTACCAACGGTAACGGTAAGACGATCGTTGAGGAATGATTTAGATAATGATAGGTTTAAATCAGTTTTTTGAACACTACCCGTTCCCTGATAATCAGTGTAAGACTGCAAGCTTAAATCAACATCAACGCCTTTAAATATATCGTCCGCTATCTGGTTTAAGGCAGATGACAAAAACTGACTAACACTTTGGCGTGCAAGTTCATCAAATCCACCTCCTTCGCCGGCAGAGAAGAAATCAGAACTTTGTTCACCAACAAACCTGTTTAATAACAACAATGAGAAAACTTGTTTATTCATTGCTGATTCATCTCCACGAAGTTGAATGAGCTTATTTTCAACAGTTGTTCTGAGATTAGAATTAATTTTTGAATCAGATTCCTCATCCGGTAATTGTATATCGAATTTTATATCAGGCTTACTCATAACTCCTGATAATTTCAAAATTACCCTGTAGGGAATTTTTTGATTAAAAGAATTTGCCAAAACAGCATCTGCATTTGCCACTTCATTTGACAGCAATTCCTTTGATGAAGTAGATGCAATGTATTCAGCAGTTATATCAACTCTGGCGTTCATCGGCTCACCGGCAAATGTAATTGTACTACCCTTATCTAAAACAAACTTCCTTTGCAGGAATTGATAATTTAAAACATAAGAACCTTTATCGAGAATATAAGTACCGGATAGTATGATATTTCCCCCCGGATCAACACCGGCATTAAGTTGCGCATCGCCCTGAACCCGAAGCTCATCACCGGTAACGGGGTCTATAACAATGGTAAGAGCCGCATTTTTACTTATGCTAACATTTAAATTATAATTAAATGACTTTACGAAAGTCGGAGCTTCATCCTTCTCCCTTTTAAATCCTGATTGAGCCTTTGCAATATCAAAAGTGTCAAGATCAACAAAACGTACAATAGATTTTGACTGATCTTTATCAAAGCTTCTTTCGGGAAGGATAATAGATATATCACTTTCATCATTTACAGAAACACTTCCTTCAATTACCGGCGCTTCCGATGTTCCTTTAATATTTATCTCGGTGTTAATTGCGGCGTAGCCGGAAATTTGATTATCAATTGCCTTCGGCTGATTAACGATTATAAAATCTGTTGCATTTACATCAAGGTTCAAATCGTACTGAGATAATGACCTTGATTTTATAGTGCCGTCAATAACAAGCGGATGATTCAACGAATCTGTTATCTTAAAATTATTAAAAGATATATTTGGATAGTTTAGATAAATTGTTTGATTATCTATTTTAAGAGGTGCGCCAAATTGAGATAATGCAAATGAAGTGGTATCAAAGGTTATTGAGCCATTCCACCGTGGATCAGAAATTTTTCCTGATATAGAAACATTTCCATGAAGTTTTCCTGACGACCTCTCTAACTGGCCTCCAGACAAACCTTCCAGCGTTTTAAAATTTAATGATGCAATATCTATATCTCCATCCAATCCTTCCGTATTTAAATTATACTTTAATTGTGCCGTTATATCATTGTTGTTGCCTGAAAGTTTTAGTTCTGAGGAAATATTATTTTCATCCTGCTTGGCAGCTGTGAAATTTAAATTACCAATTGGATTTTGTTTAAACTCCAGGGCAGTAATACTTGCCTCACCTTGAAATGCAGGTAGGGATTTCTTAAAATCACTAACTACCAAATCTGCATTTAAAATGCCTGCAAGAAAAACTGTATCCTTATTAACAAAAGAACTTAAGCTTTTTAAATTAAAATTATCAACAGACACATCAATAGGACTATCAGGAATGTTGTCACGGCTGTTAACAGATATCTTTGCTGTATCACTCGTTAATGTAAAATTATTTACAAGAATTCCATTCTTAGAATATTGAAAGTAATTATCAGGGTTCACATTCCACGTTTCATAATTTAAGATCATATTGTCGGTTAAGCGAACAGTGTAAACATCATTAGCAGATGCAAGTGTGGCATTCAACCCAAACCATTTTTTTCCTGATTCATCGTTTGTTAGCACAGAAGTAGAAATGCTATCATTAGCGGCAGCGCCGGAAATATTACTAGAATAAAATTGATTGTTACCGGCTTTTAATTCTTCAAGTTGCAAATTATAATTTATCTTTTCATTTTTAGAGTTGACAGTAAAGTCCCCACCCTTTAAATCTATTGTATTGTAAACTAAATGAGGAATTTTCATTTGAAAATTTAAAGCGCTGTCGCCACGCGATGAATTAAATTGTCCGTCAAAAGTAACTCTGTCAAAACCTTTTAGCCCTTTCACAACATCCATAAAAATTGGGTGCGGTTCAATGCTACCTGATATTTCAATTTGCTGAGGCTCAGTTACCGGTTTTACTTTAGCTAAGGGATAATAATTATTAATGTAGTTAATAACAGCATCTGAAATTTTAGTATAGTCAAAATCACCGGCAGCGGTTAGGTTTGCGAATTCGCTTTTCAAATAAACAGAATCAATTCCTTCAACAGTCTTGGCATAAAGTTCAACCGAATCAAAAGAATAATGTTTGTTTTTAAGATCAACCATTATCGAATCAATTATTGCAAATGCATTTAAGCCATGAGGTTTAAGGCTTTGAGCATTTACATTTGCAGTAAGAGAAAAGTTTAGAGAATCAGGATATAGCTTTAAGGTTTTTAATTGTGCGGTATCAATCCTTACAAAACCGTTAATAATAGGATAATCACTTTTTACATTTCCACTAATATCAAAATTAAGTTTTAGAGCAGGATCATTGATGTTGCCATTACTTATAATTTCACCGTTATTAAATTTTGCGTCAATTTTAGCATTGGTATAATTATACCCATTGAATTGCAGTTCAGAAATATCTGTATTAATATTAGACACCATTGTTTTATAATCGAAACCCTTTCCTTTTGCTACCACATTTACTGATACAATTCCTAAGCTGTCGTTACCAATTAATTTTCCTACGTTGAATTTATAGGTTGAAACATCCAAATCATACCTTGCAGTTTTAGGGTCGGAAAAATTGTTGATAAATCCTTTCACTGAAGCATCACCATAATCAGTATTTATTCTTACATCAGCTTTCAGGTTGTTAGAATTTCCTGCCAAAGAACCTTTTGCCGAAATATTTTCCGGAAGTGAAAATCCTTCAGGTAAAGAATTAGGAGGTATGAAACTCAAAATAAAATCACGTGTAAATGTTCCTTGATTAACTATTACACCATATTTTAATTTAGCCGGATCAGAGAAGTTTTTGACATTTACAACACCATTGAAATTGGCACCGGTAGCTTTAAGGTTAATGTTTGCAGCTACCTCTTTTGTGTTTCCTATTAATCTCCCGCTAAAAGCGAAGTTTTCAGGCAAATCTTTAAATGACGCCATTTTATCTGCCGGTACAAATTTTAAAATGTCGGATTTTTTAAAATTGCTTCCAAATATTGTGAGATCATAAGCAAACCTTTCTGCATCCTGCAGATTATATAGAACTCCTTTTGCATTGATATTACTTCCATCAAGCCCGCCAATTTTTAATGAAGGAATAAATAGTTTCTTTAATGATCCATTAAGACTGGTGTTGATTGAAAGATATTTATTTTTGAATTGTGATGGATCTAAAGATTTTTTAATAGCAGGCACTAACAGGTAAATATCATTAAACGCTATTCTGGTATTATTAAGATCAACATCTACAGAGGTTCCTGCAGGATTAAGTTTTATTCCTTCAATACTATCGTAAGACATTTCAAAATTTCTGCTTATAAAACTTTGAGGTGTTTTAATTACAAGATCTTTAGCATATAATTTTTTATTGGAATAGAAAAGGGCAGCAGTGGTTGAATCAAGTACAAAACCACTTTTTTCGTTAAAAGCAAGTTGTTGTATGTTCGCTGAAATAGTATCCGGCGAAAATGTTAATTCAGAAACATCAGCAAAAAGTTTTGTAGCATTTATGTGATTTAAATCAACACCTTCTGTTGCAGGCGCAACAGTATTATTATTGAAAATAATGTTGTCATTCTTGAGTGAAATTTTATCAACCAAAAACCTCCAGGTAGATGGTGAAGGAATGTTAGTGGAATCAAAGGTTGAATCAGAAGTTACCGGAGTATTAAAAATAATTTCTGATGAATCTAAAGAAATTAATTTAGCTTTTCCAACAGTTTTGGCAACATCAAATAGTGCATCTTCAAGAGTCAAATTTTTTACATCATTTGAATAAAACATCCCGCTAGTTTTATCATCAACACTAACAGTTACATTGTTTAATTTCAACCCTCCTGCGGTAACAAATAAATTGTAAGGGCTTAAAATTGAATCGGGAATTTCACCGGGAGTTTTCAACAATGGTTTTCCTGCAAACATTTCCATATTAAACTTCACTCCATCAGCAAAAAAATCTTTAATTTCAAATGCAAGCCTGTCCGGTTGGAATCGGTTAAGCTCAGTGTTTAAAGTATCTATTGCTGCATTAAAAACAGTTCCACCAAATTGATCATTAAAATTTAGTTTTACCTGATTCAATATCAAATTATCTAAAGAAAGTTTTAAAGCTGCTGTATCTTTTACTGTTGTTTCCTTTTTATTACCGGTGAAGGCATCAATTATAAATTGATAATTGAATACCGAATCGTTGTTTTGACGATACACTTTTGCTAAAATATTTTTAAGATATACTTTCCTTATGTGTGTATTTCCATTAATCAGTTTTAGCATTTCAAGGTCAACTGACAATTCCTCGCCAAACAATAAAGTATCTTTTTTTTGATCTTCGATATATACATTCTTAAGTTCCACCCACTTTGGTAAACTGTAGTCAATTTCCCCGATAGAAATATTTGTTTTGAGTTTGGAATGAAGAAAACTAACAACGCGATTTTTTACAAATGTTTTCCCTGAATTAGTATTGAGCCAAATAAAAATTATAACGATAAGTGCAAGTATGCCAAGAATAAGATATAAAAATATCTTTCCTGTTTTTCGCAGTATCGTATTAGCTGTCATTAAAACTTAAAAATTTTCTTTACATAATATAAAGAATTATGCCTTAAATGCGAGGGTGAAATTACGGCAGAGCTATAATATTTTCGGGAAAATAATTCCCCATGTTAAGATAATATACTATTTTTTGTTCTTCGCCAGCCATTTATTGATAGGTGAACTTTTTGGTGTGTGGTCTTCACTGTTATAATTTTCCTTAGCATATTTATCGCGGTGTTTAATCAAAAGCCAACTATTATCATCTGAATTTTTAAGTTTTACCAATGCAAATTCACCTTTAAGTTTTCTTCCCTTCATAGTGAATTTTAAATTTCCCTCATGGAGCATTTTTAGGAGGTCTTTTTCCGGGTTATCAGATTTTTCAATTGTTGTGTAGGTTCCTTTATCCCAAATTTCTACAATACCGGCTCCATAGCCGGATGGAATAACTCCTGCAAAATCTTTATAATCATAAGGGTGGTCTTCAACCATCATTGCAAGCCTTTTATCGGCAGGATCTAATGATGGCCCTTTTGGTACTGCCCAACTTTTTAAAACTCCCTTCATCTCTAAACGGAAATCATAATGCAGGTGAGATGCCTTATGACGTTGAACCACAAACGAAAGCGTTTTTTCATTATTACTTTTGCCACCTGTTGGTTCAGGAGATGATTTAAAATCTCTTTTAGATTTATATTTACTTAAACTCATTAGCTTGCTTTTTTACGTTTATTACTGCCAAGACTTTCTTTCAATTGTGCCATCAGGTCATTAGTTTTACTATGCACAACTTTCATTTGAGGCACTTTGGTTTTAATACCTTTTGCTTTAGCGTTAATTAGTTTTAGTAATTCTTCAGTATATGTGTCTTTGTATTTGCTTATATCAAATTTTGATGTTAGCTGATCAATAAGAGTAACAGCCATTTTAAGTTCGGCGGGCTTCAAATCTGCTTTAGCAGGAATGTTTAATTCAGCGGTATCTCTAATTTCTTCTTCAAAGCGAATGCGGTTTAAAATTATTACATCATCTTGAGCCCTTATAACAGCTAATGCTTCCTTATTTCTAAGGACAAATGTTGCTACTCCGGCCTTCTTTGTTTTTTTTAAAGCTTCTCTAAGAAGTGAGTAGGCGCGAACGCCGAGCTTATCGGGAACCAAATAATAAGGGGTTTCATAATACACTGAATCTATATCTTCAGCATTTACAAAATCCGTAATTTCTATTAATTTAGTTTTAACAGCATTTGCTTTTTCAAAATCTTTATCATCAAGAATTACATATTTACTTCCTACCATGTAGCCTTTAACAATATCTGAGTATTTTACTTCCTTACCTGTTTTTTCGTTTACCCTTTTAAATTTTATATTGCTTTTGTCATGCTTATCAAGCATGTCCAAATTAAGAGTGCTCGATTCAGTTGCACTATAGAGTTTTACAGGAATATTTACGAGCCCAAAAGCAATTGCACCTGTCCATATCGGTCTCATAATTTTTTAATTTAATTGTTCAACTATGATAAGCTTTTTGAAGAATTGCCATAATTATTTCTTCTTCCGGCGATAAAAGGCCATTTTCTTTATTTTCTAAATACTGTTCATACTTTTTAAAATAATTTCTAAGAGTATGGTTCTCATAAAAATTAAATACATCAGGATGAATGTAATATTTCTTACAAACAGCCCTTGTATTTCCCAACAAAGCAGCAACTTTATCTAAAGTTGTTACAATATTTTTTTTAATGGCTGAGGCTGTTTCGCTTTCCCCACATTCTTTAAGGCTAAGAAATGCATTAACTGTGCCAGCCCACGTCCTGAAGTCTTTTGCAGTAAAGTTAGATCCGCTTATTTCTTTTATGTAATCATTTAGCATCCCTGAATCTATGGGATGTTTATTTCCGTTATCATCATAATATTGAAACAATTCCTTTCCCGGTATTTCTTTGGTTTTCTGAACAATACTTGCAAGTTTTCTGTTTTTAAGGTTAATAACATGTTCAACACCCTTTTTTCCTTTGAACGAAAATTTTAAGGTTCCTCCGTTAATTGTAACATGCTTATTCTTCATAGTAGTTAGTCCGAATGAGCCATACAATTTTTCATATACTTCATTACCAATTCTTATATTAGTTTGCTCCATTAAACTTAATACCGTAGCAAGAATCTTTCGTTCATTAAGTTCTTTGCAAGCCAGATCTTTATTCACCTGCTCTCTTATATTTGGCAACGCTTTTCCGAAATCTATCATTCTGTAAAATTTTGTATGGTTTCGCAAAGCATTCCACAGTTCATGGTATTTGTATTGCTTTCTTCCTCTAACATCAATTCCTGTAACTTGCAAGTGGCCGTTATCTTTTTCGCATATCCAAACGTTTGTCCATGCAGGTGGTATTACCAAATGCTTTATGCGCTGCAGAATTTCCTGATCTTTTATTTGTTCGCCTTTAAAAAAGTATTTAAAATTGGGAGCCCGGCCTTTTCTTTCTATTCCCGGCTGATGATCAGAAACATAACGTAAATGCATAGCTTTAGCCGAAAGTTCCGGATCATGCATTAACTTTTTTAATTTTTTAGCCGGTATTTTATTTATGATATTGGTATCAACCGTTGATGATTTCGCCGCCATTGGGATGTAGTATTTGTCCGGTAAAATAAGATCCATCTTTGCTTGCCAAAAACAGATAGGCGGGTGCAATTTCATTAGGCTCGCCGGCCCGCCCCATAGGCGAATCTGAACCATGTGTTGCTACATCTTCCTTTTCAAAAGTAGCAGGTATCAACGGTGTCCATACCGGACCGGGCGCAACACCATTAACACGAATTTTCCGGTCAATAAGATTTGCAGATAAACTTCTTGTGAAACTTACAATTGCACCTTTGGTGGATGAATAATCAATTAAACCACCGCTCCCTCTGTAGGCAGTAACTGAGGTTGTGTTTATTATACAACTTCCTTCCTTCATATATTTTAAAGATGCTGCAGTTAAATAAAACATTGAAAAAATATTTGTAGAAAAAGTTTTTAATAACTGTTCTTGTGAAATGTCTTCAAGAGTTTTTTGAACAAACTGAACGCCGGCATTGTTAACTAAAATATCTATGGTGCCAAATTCTTTAATTACTTGCTCTACAATGTTTTCACAGTGCTGCTTTTGGCCAACATCTCCCGGCAGGAGTAAGCATCTCTTGTTATAACTTCCAATTATTGATTTCGCTACTTCACTAGCATCATCATCTTCACTTAAATAAGATATTGCAATATCTGCTCCTTCACTGGCAAACAACAATGCAACGGCTTTACCTATTCCACTGTCTCCTCCTGTAATTAATGCTTTTTTTCCTGTTAGCTTCCCTTGTTTTGGTTCAACAGGTTCACTTTTAGGTAATGGCTTCATTTCTGATTCTTTACCCGGCAATGTTTGCGATTGCGGTGGCCTTACATTTTTTTCTTCCTTTGATTTTTGCATTAGACTATTTTTTATTTCAATACATAGAAATATTGTGCCTTCGCTAAAAGTGATTAAGGTAGAGAAGAAATTTCTACAAAACATTACTCAATCGAGATTCGCCGGATATGGTATGAACTTTGAAAATATTGATTGTATAAAATTAACCTTATGCAACAATTAACAGATACCAACCTTAAATTTCTAGTAGATAAAATTCATGATATAAAAGTTGCTTTATTTAAGCCTGAAATGAATTCAGAACTTAAGCTTCCAAACAATATAATTCAGGTTATTAAAACCGATAATAGCGGGAATGTTTATTTTTTTACTTCATGTATGAATGAGCAGGCAAAAAATCTTGAAAAGTGTTTTTATGCTTATCTGGATTTTTACAAAAAAGGTTCAGAAGAAAGATTAAAAATAAGCGGCAAAGCTTCAATTGTAAGTGATGAAGAATTAACTCATATTCTGTTTAAGGAGGGCTTATATTCTGCCGGAACAGCTCCACGGCTTGTTCTAATAAAATTAAATATTTTACAAGCTGAATTTTCTGAAGCAAGACTGCCTGTTTACAAAGATTTTTCTTTAATGTCTAAAATAAAATCTGCATTTCTTTCAATTTTCTTTACTCCATCGCACAGGCAATTTGATTTTTCTTAAAATTTAATTTTTAAAACATAAACGTTTATATTTATTGTTTATAAAAGTTTATGAAAAAAGAAATTTCCTCGTGGCATAGTCCTGCGCTTAATAAAGATATGCCTGTGGCAATATATGGCGATTATGGTTTTGCACTGTTGTTAGTTCCTACTGCTGCCGCAGATTTCCTTGAATACGAAAGGTTTCAGCTAATAGAATCATTGGCTCCTGTTATTGATAGCGGTAAAGTAAAAGTGTTTTCTGTTAACAGCATTAATAATGAAAGCTGGTTAAATAACAATATGGCCGGCGAACATAAAGGCATCAGGCATAATCAGTTCAACAATTACATTTTTAATGAAATAATACCTTTTATAAAAAACAACACTTCAGAAGAAACTCCCATAATAACTTGTGGCGCATCATTTGGCGCTCTTCACAGCATGAATTTATTTTTAAAAAGACCCGACTTAATAAACGGTGTTATTGCAATGAGCGGTGTATATGACCTTATGGAATATACCAAAGGATTTTATGATGAACAGGTATATTTCAATTCTCCACAGCATTATGTTCCCAATCTTACCGATGAATGGTATCTTCAGAAAATAAAGGAAAGCCATCATATTCACTTACTTACAGGAAGCGGCGATTATGAAGATCCCGAAGCATCTCGAAAATTTTCAGATGTTCTATGGAAAAAAAACATTTCTCATTCGCTCGATATTTGGGGGCATGAATGGAAGCATGACTGGCCTACCTGGCGGGCTATGTTGCCATATTACCTAAGAGAAAAATTTTAGTTGATATCTGTTTGAATTTTGAGCAGCCATGTTTTGTGGCACACGAAACATTCAAAGCTTTTTCAAATCTGCTTGCATTTTAAGCATCATATCCCGTAGCCTTGCTGCTTCCATGAAATCCATGTCTTTCGCTGCTTTTTCCATTTCCTTTTTAATTTTAGCAATAGCTTTTTCGCGTTGTGGGATAGTTAAAAGCATTTCTTGTTGATCTTCGGCAACATTGGCAAATGGCTCTTCCTGTTGGGCGTAAGGGTTTGAAGGATCATAGCCTTTAACATCAAGTACACTTCCCTGAGCTAAAACCTGTTCCCGTGATTTAATAATCGTCTGTGGTATAATGTTATGTTTTGTATTATATTCAATTTGTTTTTCACGCCTCCGTGAAGTTTCATCAATGGTTTTTTGCATGCTTTCAGTAATCTTATCTGCATAAAAAATAACAAGGCCGTTCACATTCCTCGCCGCACGGCCTGCAGTTTGTGTAAGGCTTCTGTCATTTCTTAAAAATCCTTCCTTATCTGCATCCATAACGGCAACCAGGGAAACTTCCGGCAAATCAAGGCCTTCTCTCAAAAGGTTTACTCCAACCAAAACATCTATTATCCCTAATCGTAATTCTCTTAAAATCTCCACACGGTCAAGTGCAGTTACTTCACTGTGAATGTATTTAGATTTTATGTTAATGCGGTGCAGATATTTGTCCATCTCTTCTGCCATTCTTTTTGTAAGAGTTGTAACAAGAACCCTGTCGCCCATTTTTATTCTTTTATCTATTTCATCAAGCAAATCATCTATCTGATTAATTGATGGCCGCACCTCAATCGGCGGATCGAGAAGGCCTGTGGGCCTCACAACTTGCTCCACAACAACGCCGCCGGTTTTTTCAAGTTCATAATCTCCCGGTGTTGCAGAAACAAATATTGCCTGGTTTAACAGGTTTTCAAACTCATGAAAATTTTGGGGACGGTTATCCATCGCCGAAGGCAAACGGAACCCATAATCAACTAAAGTCAATTTCCGGCTACGGTCTCCACCATACATTCCGCTTATTTGTGGAATAGTTTGATGGCTTTCATCAATCACCATTAAATAATCTTTCGGAAAATAATCAAGAAGGCAAAATGGCCTTGCTCCCGGTTTTCGCCTGTCAAAGAACCGGCTGTAATTTTCAATACCATTACAATAGCCAAGTTCCCGTATCATTTCAATATCATAATTTACTCTTTCTGTAATTCTTTGAGCTTCAATATATTTACCTGAGCGTTTAAAATATTCTTCCTGTGCAGCGCACTCATCCTGAATTTCATGAATCACTTGTGTAAGCATATCTTTTGGAGCGAGATATAAATTTGCCGGAAAAATGGCGGCATGTTCAACATTTGAAATTCGTTTTCCGGTAGAAAGTTCAAGTGTTTCTATAGATTCTATTTCATCTCCGAAAAAACTTACCCTGTAGCCAAAATCTACATAAGGTAGATTTATATCAATAGTATCACCCTGCACCCTAAAAGTTCCCCTGCCAAAATCTCCCTGGCTACGGTGATAAAGTGAGTTAACAAGTGAATGCAAAAATCCCTGGCGTGAAATTACCTGGCCTTGTGAAATTCGGATAATTCCGTTTTCATATTCAGTTGGGTTTCCCATACCGTAAATACAACTTACACTGGCAACAATTATTATATCTCTTCTTCCGCTCAAAAGTTGAGCTGTGGCCTGAAGCCTTAGTTTATCTAGTTCTTCATTTATACTTAAATCTTTTTCTATGTAAACATTGCTTGTTGGTATATAGGCCTCCGGCTGATAGTAATCGTAATACGATACAAAATAGCCAACAGCATTATCAGGAAAAAATTGTTTGAATTCGCCGTATAGCTGAGCTACGAGAGTTTTGTTATGGGTAAGAACAATTGTGGGTTTTTGTACATTTTGAATAACGTTGGCAATAGTAAAAGTTTTACCGCTGCCTGTTACTCCCAATAAAGTTTGAAATTGTTCACCCGAAAGAACACCTTCAGATAATTGCTCAATAGCTGAAGGCTGGTCGCCCGCAGGTTTAAAGTTCGATGATATTTTAAAAGCCATTCTTTAATTGTAAATTTTTATTAGCAGAAGCCTGTGGTTTTGATAAATACCTTAAAACCCATGCAATAGTAAAAGTTGGAATAAAATCGGTAAATGGAAAAATTTCTTCAGCAAAGCTGATAGTAGCACCTATTTTTGAATTAAATAACTTAAAAAAAATAATGGCTGAAACAGGAGCCCACAAAATATCAGAAAATTCACCGATTGCCGGCAATATATAAGTGATATTTCCAATTATATCCAGAAAAACACAAAGTAATAATGAGGGATTTTTTGGTTTCATTTCTAATGATTTGTAAAATCAAATAATATGCAAGAAGACAATACGTCAGTTGCAATTTCTGATAATTTTTGCAAAATTTTCTCCGTAAAACCGTTGTAATGCTTTACCTTTGCGCCTCTTCAAATGTTAGGAAGTTTTAAAATACATCCTTCCACATCTAAAAAACATACATGAATATAAGGAACATTGCAATTATTGCACACGTTGATCACGGCAAAACCACTCTCGTTGACAAAATACTGAGAGCTACCAAAGTTTTCAGAGACAACCAGGATACAGGTGAACTTATAATGGATAACAACGACCTGGAAAGAGAAAGAGGTATTACTATTTTCAGTAAAAATGCAGCGGTAACTTATAAAGATTATAAGATAAATGTTATTGACACTCCCGGTCACTCTGATTTTGGCGGAGAGGTTGAACGTGTTTTAAAAATGGCTGACGGTGTTATTTTACTTGTGGATGCATTTGAAGGGCCAATGCCACAAACGCGTTTTGTTTTGCATAAGGCATTGCAGTTAGGTTTACGGCCAATTGTTGTAATTAACAAAGTTGATAAACCCAATTGCCGTCCTGACGAAGTTCATGATGCAGTTTTCGAATTGTTCTTTAACCTTGATGCAACTGAAGAACAATTAGATTTCCCTACTTTTTATGGTTCCGGAAAAAATGGCTGGTTCAACGATTCTCTGACGCCTATAGATAATATTAATCCTTTGTTGGATGGAATTATTAAATATGTTCCTGAGCCGAATGTTAATGAAGGGCCTCTGCAAATGCAGATCACTTCATTAGATTATTCTTCTTTTCTTGGCCGGATAGCTGTTGGTAAAGTTACGCGTGGCTCAATTAAAGAAAATCAGCAGGTAATGCTGATGCATACCGATGGTGTAAATAAGAAAGTGAAGATTAAGGAACTTTATGTATTTGAAGGAATGGGAAAGAAAAAAGTTTCTGAAGTTAAGGCAGGAGATATTTGTGCCGTTGTTGGCCTTGAAGAATTTAATATTGGCGACACAATTGCCGACCCTGATAATTTTGAGGCTCTTCCCGTAATAAATGTTGATGAACCTACAATGAGTATGCTTTTCAGCATCAATAATTCTCCATTCTTTGGAAAGGAAGGTAAGTTTGTTACCAGCAGGCACTTGCGTGACAGACTTATGAAAGAAACTGAAAAAAATCTTGCTCTTAGAGTTGAAGACAGCGACAGCGCAGATAGTTTTATTGTGTTTGGCCGAGGCATCTTGCATTTAGGAATTCTTATTGAAACAATGCGCCGTGAAGGCTTTGAATTAACTGTAGGGCAACCTCAAGTTATTGTTAAACTAATAAATGGCGCAAAACATGAACCTTATGAAATTCTTGTTGTTGATGTGCCTGAACAATTCAGTGGCAAAGTGATTGATCTCGTTACCCAGCGTAAGGGAGAAATGCTTGTTATGGAAACCAAAGGTGAAATGCAGCATCTTGAATTTGAAATTCCATCACGTGGTTTAATAGGCTTACGGAGCAATATGCTTACAAGTACTGCCGGTGAAGCTGTAATGGCTCATCGCTTTAGCGAATATAAACCATGGAAAGGTGCAATTCCCGGACGGAACAACGGAGTTCTTTTATCTAAAACAACAGAAAAAACAACCGCTTATTCAATTGATAAACTACAAGACAGGGGCAGATTTTTTGTTGATCCGGGAGAAGAAGTGTATGCAGGACAGATAATTGCTGAACATATTAAACCCGGAGACCTTGTTGTTAATGCAACAGAAGCAAAAAAACTAACCAACCACCGGGCAAGCGGATCTGATGATGCAAGCAGAATTGCTCCAAAAATATTAATGACTCTTGAAGAATGTATGGAATATATTCAGCAAGATGAATGTATTGAAGTAACCCCAAAAAATATTCGTCTTCGTAAGAATATTTTAAATGAAGAAGACAGAAAAAGGGTTGCAAAATCAATGTCGCAGGAAATAGCCTAACATCAATAACAATATATTTTTAATTTATAAACTGCTGTCTTTAACAGCAGTTTTTTTATAAATAAAAGTAGCCTTATTAATTAGTAACTTTGCTCTATGAAAAAGATAATTGCTTTTTTATCATTATTACTTTTAATATCAGTTTCTCTATATTCTCAATGTTCATTATGTACAAAAACCGCTGCGCAATTAGGTGAAAAGCCGGCGCAGGGCATGAATTCAGGTATTATATATTTAATGGCCACGCCTTTTGTAATAATGGGATATATCGGTTACCGCTGGTTTAAAGATCAACAACGAATTAAAAGATCGCAGCAATAGTATTATCCCTATTTGCATTTAGTAATTGCACGAAAAAAAATACTACATTTTACATTTTCAAAAATAATGAGTGTGTAATACACAATAATTGATGTGTTTATACGCTTATATACTTGTTCGCTAATCAACACAATCTACCATTAAATTATTTAGCGATTTTTGTTAGGCACTACAGGACGAAGAGGCCCCGGAATTGGACGGGGTTTCTTCATTTATACGAAATACCATGCGGCAATTTGGCAAATAATTCCAACTGCAATTCCAAAATAAATATCAACCGGGCGATGAGAAGAAACCATTAACCGTGAAGTACAAACGAAACCGCCGATAATTAAAGCGGATGCTATCGGCCACGCCATAAACATTGAAGAAGAGAAAAACATTAGCAGGAAAAAAGTTATCATTCCGCCCATGGCGATTGCATGCATACTTATTTTAAAATAAATATTTGCAATTAAGGCTGCTGATGCAGACAGAAAGGTTGCAAGTAAAAATTTTGTAACTAATATTGAATACTGTGGTTGCTCACGAAAAACATTAAACGCCCAGAAGAAAAATATGCCGGCAGCGATGTATGGAATTATCCTGTCTTTTCTTGTGTGTAATTGAATTGAACTTATAAAACCAAGAGCTTTTAAAAGTAAAATTGTTATAAGAGGAAAGAAAACTATATTCAATAAAATAATCAGAAGTACTCTGAATTTATCTGAAGATGTAAAGCCTGTAAAGGCAGAAGGGTGAACATACAATAAAAATGCAATTACATACACCGGAACAAAGAGTGGATGAAAGACTGCAGATATAAAATTTCCAACTGCCTTTTCAACAATATTTGCATTAGGGTTGTATGGAATTACCGGTAGTTCTGGAGAAGCCATAATTAAAGGATTTTCCTAAGCCTTGCAACGGGAATATTAAGTTGTTCACGATATTTTGCCACAGTTCTGCGGGCAATGTTATATCCTTTTTCCTGAAGCATTTCAGTTAATTTTTCATCACTGTAAGGATGCTTTTTATTTTCTGCATCTATCATATCAGTGAGAATTTTCTTTACTTCCCTTGTGCTTACTTCCTCACCGGAATCAGTTTGTAAACTTTCACTGAAGAAAAATTTAAGCCTGTAACTTCCAAACTCCGTTTGAACAAACTTGCTGTTAGCAACCCGGCTCACTGTAGAAATATCAAGATTAGTAAGTTCAGCGATATCTTTTAGAATCATTGGTTTCAATTCAGTTTCATCGCCTGTAAGAAAGAAATTTCTTTGGTAATTCATAATTGCTTCCATTGTATTAAGCAAAGTATTTTGCCTTTGTTTGATAGCATCTATAAACCACTTTGCGGAATCAATTTTTTGTTTAATGAACATTACTGCTTCCTTCTGCCTTTTATCTTTCTTTGAACCTTTGTCGTAATCTTTAAGCATGTCGCGGTAACCTTCGCTAATGCGAAGATCCGGCGCGTTTTTGCTGTTTAGCGACAATTCCAGTTTACCGTTATTGTTTACAATAAAGAAATCGGGAATAATATAATTTTCACCTTTACTTTGATCGTTTACAATACCACCCGGTTTTGGATTGAGTTTAATAATTATATTAATGATATCCCGAAGTTGCTGATCATTAAGATCGAGAGCTTTTTGTATTTTCTCGTAATGCTTCTTTGTAAATTCATCAAAGTATTTATCAATTATCTTAATTGCAAGTTCGGTTTCCTGATTTTGTTCTTGTTTTCTCCTGAGTTGTATCAATAGGCACTCCTGTAAATTTCTGGCTCCAACTCCCGGTGGGTCGAACTGCTGGATTTTAGCGATAATATTATTTAATTCTTTTGGAGTTGTTTCAATTCCCTGCCGAAAGGCAAGGTCATCAATCAAAGCAGTTTCTTCACGCCTTAAATAGCCATCATCATCAAGGCTGCCTACAAGATGAACTGCAATTTTTCTTTCTTCATCATTAAGAGTTAGCAACCCAAGCTGGCTTAGCATAAGTTCATTAAAACTGGTTTCAACCTTATGAGGTATCACTCTGTTATCTTCAGAGTCGGGATAATTTTCATCGCGTAATCTGTAATCACCAACTTCATCATCTCCCTCATGCACATACTCACTTATATCAATATTTTCATAATCATCTGAACTGCCGTCAGGTTCAAAATCATCAGTGTTATCTGCAAATTCATCATGATTGTCAGCCTCTTCTTCAACAGAATCTTCAACTTGTTCAAGAGCAGGATTTTCTTCAATCTCTTCTTTTATTCTTTCGTCGAGAATAGCAGTAGGCACTTGTAAAAGTTTCATCAGTTGAATTTGCTGAGGTGATAACTTTTGCAAAAGCTTTTGCTGTAAACTCTGATGTAATGCCATAACAATAATTTTTCGAGCCGTAAAATTAACGAATAACCATTAGTTATCCCTGCTTAATAAAAGTACTCCGCTTTGTAAGGATATCTTAATTGATACATTTTTCTAACATTATTGAGAATTGTCTGCCGCAATTCAGTAATGTTTAATTTTTCTGTAGCAGAAATAAAAACACAATTGCCTTTTGTAATTTCCTGCCATTTCTCCTTTAATTCATTTATAATTTGTTTTTTCACATCATCATCCAACCATTTATCAAAAACCAGTTCCTCAAATTTGTCCATTTTGTTGAATATGGTAATTGTTGGTTTTTCACCTGCGCCAAGGTCAGCGAGAGTTTTATTAACAACCTGTATTTGCTCTTCATATTTTGGATGTGAAATGTCAACAACATGAAGCAAAACATCTGCTTCAATAACTTCATCGAGAGTGCTTTTAAAACTTTCAACGAGATGGTGCGGTAATTTTCTTATAAATCCAACAGTATCGCTTAACAAAAAGGGAGTCTGTTCAAAAACAACTTTTCTTGTTGTTGTGTCAAGAGTTGCAAATAATTTATTTTCAGCAAACACTTCACTTTTACTAAGAACATTCATCAATGTAGATTTTCCCACATTGGTATAGCCAACCAGTGCAACCCTGATAAATTCTCCTCTTTCTTTTCGTTGAGTAAAGGCCTGTTTATCTATTTCCTGCAATCTCTTTCTTAAGAGAGAAATTTTATCTTTAACAAGGCGCCTGTCGGTTTCTATTTCCGTTTCACCGGGACCTCTTGTGCCCACACCGCCGCCTTGCCTTTCAAGGTGTTTCCACATACCTTTTAACCGTGGTAGCAAGTATTGGTATTGCGCAAGTTCTACCTGGGTTTTTGCTTGTGCGGTTTTTGCCCGCGAAGCGAAAATATCCAGAATAAGGTCAGAACGGTCAATAGTTTTTTTGCCAACTGCCTTTTCAATATTTATAATTTGAGAACCGGTTAATTCGTCATCAAAAATTACAAGATCTATATCACCTTTGAAAATTATATAATTCTTGATTTCTTCAAGTTTTCCTTTGCCCAAAAAAGTTTTGCTGTCCGGCTTTTGCATTTTTTGAGTGAAGGTTTTTACGGTAACAGCGCCTGCTGTTTCTGCAAGAAATTGCAGTTCAGTAAGGTATTCATTAACCTGCTGTTCTGTTTCCCCGGCTTTTATCATGGCAACAAGAATTGCCCGTTCTTCGCGATAAATATTTTGTTTTTTTTCTATCAAGTTTTAATTTTTGATGGCTTTAAACATAAAGCGTTCCGAAAACGGAACGCTACAAAATTATTTTTTTACTGCAGTATCATTTACAATCCACCTTTTCATAGCGTTGCAGTTTTTGTATTCATCATCTACCATGATGTAGTATGTTTTTATTTTATCGTTGAACCATTTTTCAAGCGCCTCTTCCTTTTTTTCTTCTAAAGCCCTGGTGGCAACTTTGTTATAATCATTAAGAAGATTTTCCCGGTGAGGTTCTGTTTTCGTTTTCAGATAAACTATTCTTACACCCTTCTTACCACGTTCATCGGTAAATTCCACAGGTTGTGAAATTTCACCCACTTTCAGGTTTTCAATTAATGGTATCATGCTTTTATCAAGCTGGTCAATAGTTAAGAAGGTACCTTCTCTTCCCATTAACATACCGGCTGTAAACTTGCTTGATTCATCATCACTGTATTTAGAAACGGCAGTTCCGAAATCCATTGTATGTGCGATTATTTTTGCTCTTACACTGTCGAGTTTTGCATATCCTTCTTTTAATTCTTCCTGAGTAACTTTTGGAATTATTAAAATATGCCGTACAACAGCATCATCGCCAACCCTGCTTAATAATTGAATTATGTGATAACCAAATCGCGTTTTAAACGGATTGCTAATTTGACCTTCTTTTAAAGTAAAAGCTTTCGACATCCAAACAGGATCCATATCACGTTGAGTTCTGTTTATTTCATATTGTCCGCCTCTGTCTTTGCTACCTTCATCTTCGGAGTAAATTTTAGCCATTGCACCAAAGTCACGCCCGGCCTCAATTTGCTTTTTAATATTTCCAAGTTGTTCCAGAGCATATTCTTCCGCTTCGCGGTTAGCTTTAGGATAAACAACTATTTGCCCTATTTCAACTTCTGATTCATAAAGAGGCAAGCTGTCAACAGGAATTTTGTCAAAATATTCCTTCACTTCGTTTGGAGTGATAGTAATATTTGAAACAATTTTATTTCTCATTGATTCAGCAAGTTTACGGTCGCGGAAACTTTGTTTAAAATCTTCTTTAATTTGATAAACAGTTCTTCCGGCAACGCGTTCAAGTTCATCTTTTGAGCCGTAAGCGTTTATAAAACCGCGTATTTGATTGTCAATTGCAAGTTCCACTTCTTCATCAGTAACCGGAAGTGAATCTTTTTCAGCCTGCAAAACAAGAGCTTTCAAACCCATTGCCTGTTCAAGAGTAAGGCAGCGGGCATCAGGTGGCAAATCTATTCCCTGACGTTGCATATCAAGCAAACTGTTTTCAATATCACTTTTCAAAATTACTTTGTTGCCAACCACGGCAGCAATTTTATCAGCAACAACTTTCTTAGGTTGAGCCTTAGCTGCCATTGCACAAAATAATATTGCGAAAGAAAAAATGTACTTCATTTATTAATGTTAGAGTGTTCGTTTAATTTCAACTTCTTCAAAAGCTTCAACTATATCACCTACTTTAATGTCGTTATAATTTCTGATAACAAGGCCGCATTCCATATTAGATGAAACCTCTTTAACGTCATCACGGAAACGTTTCAGGCTCGCAAGTTCACCGGTAAAAATAACTATACCGTCTCTGATAAGCCTTATGCGATTGTTTCTTGCAATTTTTCCATCAAGAACAAAACATCCGGCCACGGTAGCTTTATCAAATTTGTAAGTTTCCCTTATCTCAACATTTCCAAGTACTTTATCTTCAACCGTAGGTTCAAGCATACCTTCCATAGCGCTCTTGATTTCTTCAATTGCGTTATAAATAATTGAGTAAGTTTTTATTTCTATTGATTCAGATTCAGCAAGTTTGGCAGCCTGTAATGAAGGGCGAACGTTAAACCCGATTATAATTGCGTCAGATGCATTTGCAAGTGTAACATCACTTTCAGTTATAGCACCCACAGCTTTGTGAATTACTTTAACCACAATTTCTTCTGTGCTTAATTTCTGTAAACTGTCGCTCAGTGCTTCAACAGATCCGTCCACGTCACCTTTTATAATAACATTAAGTTCTTTAAAGTTTCCGAGAGCAAGCCTTCTTCCGATTTCATCGAGAGTAATATGTTTTTTAGAGCGAATTCCTTGTTCTCTTAAAATTTGCCCGCGACGTGTTGCAGTTTCTCTTGCTTCCGATTCGTTTGAGAATACTTTAAAAGTTTCTCCTGCCTGAGGCGCACCATTTAATCCAAGAATTAATGCCGGAGTTGATGGCGGAGCCGAATTAAGCCTTGTATTTCTTTCGTTGTACATTGCTTTAACCTTACCAAAAAACTGCCCTGATACGATCATATCACCGGTTTTCAAAGTTCCGTTTTGTACAAGAACTGTAGCAACGTAGCCTCTTCCTTTATCGAGCGATGCTTCAATAACAGTTCCGTTTGCGGGTTTTTCCGGATTAGCTTTAAGTTCGAGAATATCTGTTTCAAGTAATATTTTTTCAAGAAGAAGATCAACATTCAAACCCTTTTTGGCGCTGATTTCCTGGCTTTGATATTTACCTCCCCAACTTTCTACAAGAATATTCATCTGCGCAAGTTGTTCTTTAATTTTTTCCGGATTTGCAGATTCTTTATCCATTTTATTGATGGCAAAAATCATAGGAACTGATGCAGCCTGAGCATGGGATATTGCTTCTTTGGTTTGAGGCATAACAGCATCGTCGGCAGCAATTACTATAACTGCAATATCAGTAATTTTTGCACCTCTTGCACGCATAGCTGTAAACGCTTCGTGGCCGGGTGTATCGAGGAAAGTAATTGTTCTACCTGTTTTTGTAGTTACTTCATAAGCGCCTATATGCTGGGTTATACCACCGGCTTCACCACCAATTACGTTTGTGTTTCTTATATAATCAAGTAATGAAGTTTTACCATGATCTACGTGTCCCATTATTGTTACGATAGGTGAACGTGGAATTTGGTTTTCGGGGTCATCATCAGGTTCGTCTGTATCAATTTCTGCGGCATCATCAACACCTATAAATTCAACTTCATAATTAAATTCACCGGCAACAAGTTCAATTACGTCTGCTTCTAAACGTTGGTTAATTGAAACCATGATACCAAGGTTCATACATTTGCTGATAACGTCTGCAAAACTCACATCCATTAATCCTGCAAGTTCACTTACTGTAACAAATTCTGTTACCTGAAGTTTTGTGTTTTCATTTTCAGCGCCTGCCTGTTCAGCATGTTCTTCTCTTTTAGCTTTGCGGTATTTAGCTTTTAGGCTTTTTCCTCTGCCACCGGCTCCTGAGAGTTTAGCCTGAGTTTGTTTGAGTTTATCCTGAATCTCTTTCTCATCAATTACTTTATCTTCTCTTTTTGCGTGAGCATGACCCTGTTGTTTTCCATGGAATCTTTGTCCCTGGCCTTGGCCCGGGCGTTGATTTCCCGGACGGTTTTGGCGATCCTGCGGATTAGCAGGCTGGCCTTGCCCTGAAACAGGACGCTTTTGAACAGGAATACGCTTCCTTGGGCCTTTTGCATCAGTTCTTTTCGGGCGTGTATCGTGTTCTGTAGGAAGTTCAATTCTGCCTACAACTTTAGGCCCTGTAATTTTCTGTGCTTGAATATTTTCAATAACTGCAGGTTCATCTTCTGCAGGTTTTGTTTCTTTTTGTTCTGCTGCCGGGGCAGAAGGTTCGGCTTCTTTTGCGGGAGCAGGAGGCACTTCTTTTGAAGGCTTTGGTTCAGCTTTTTTAGCTGATTTTTTTGGTTTGCCAATTTCCGAAAGGTCAACAGTACCAACAATTTTCGGTCCTTCAATTTCCGGTGCGGTCAAATTAGAAATTTCAGGTGCAGGCGTTTCTTCCGCCTTAGGCGAAGGTGCGGGTTCCGGCTGCGCTTCAACCACTTGAGGCGTAGGTTCTTCTTTCACTTCTTCCTGAATTTTAACTTCAGGTTCAGGCTGTGGTTCCGCTTGGGGAACTTCCGGTTCTGCCGGCGCAACTACCGGCTCTTCAACTTCAACAAGTTTTGCCTTTACTTTTTCCTCTTTCCTTTTAAAGGAAATATCTTCTTCATCCTTCTTCTTTCTTTGCTCTGCAGTGGCACCTTTAGGTAGATCTATCTGCTCTGCCTTTTGTTTAGCAACCTTATCCTGCTGAAATTCCGACTGAAGAATACTGTACATATCTTCAGTAAGTTTTGCTGTAGGCTTAAGGTCGTCTGCATTAAAATTTTTAGACACAAGGAATTCAATCAGTGTTTGAGTACCGATATTAAATTCTTTGGCCGCTGCCATTAACCTTGGGGTTTTTACTTCTGCCATTCTGTTTTTTATGTTTTGCCCGCGCAAAACTCGTTTTAATTATTTTAAATCCATCCTTAAAAATGAACAGTTTAATTATTCATTTTCAAATTCAGCTTTTAATATTTTTCTTACTTCTTCTATTGTTTCCACTTCAAGGTCTGTTCTTTTTTCAAGTTCCTTAACCGGAAGATCAAGAACAGAAAGGGCTGTATCACATCCAACTGCTTTTAAAGCATCAATGATCCAACCTTCAATTTCATCTGCAAATTCATCTAAGTCAATATCATAATCCTCTTCCTCTTCATTATCACGGAATACATCAATTTCGTAACCTGTTAATTCTGAAGCAAGTTTTATATTAACCCCGCGTCTTCCTATAGCAAGAGAAACCTGATCGGATTTCAAATATACCTTTGCATGTTTTTTCTCCTGATCCAATTCAATTGAAGTAATTTTTGCAGGAGTAAGAGAGCGTTGAATTAAAAGCTGAACGTTTGAAGTCCAGTTAATTACATCAATATTTTCATTTTTTAATTCTCTTACAATTCCATGAATCCGGCTACCTTTCATACCAACACAAGCGCCAACGGGGTCAATTCTGTCGTCGTAGCTTTCCACAGCAACTTTAGCTCTTTCGCCCGGATCGCGAACAATCTTTTTTACAACGATAAGCCCGTCAAAGATTTCAGGGACTTCAATTTCAAGAAGTTTTTCAAGAAAAGACGGACTGGTACGGGATAAAATAATAACTGCCTGACTGTTTTTTAATTCTACCTTTTTAACTACAGCACGAATAGTTTCGCCTTTTTTAAAATGGTCTGCCGGAATTTGTTCAGATTTAGGAAGTATCATTTCATTACCATCTTCATCTAATACCAAAGCTTCCTTTTTCCATGCCTGATAAACTTCACCCGTGATAATATCACCAATACGGTCTTCATATTTTTTTACCAGGAAATTCTTTTTAAGGTCATTAATTCTTGCAGCAAGAGTTTGCTTTCCGGCAAGAATTGCCCTTCTTCCAAATTCCTTTTGAATGTCCACTTCTTCATAAAGTTCTTCACCTACCTGATAGTCGGGTTCAACTTTAATGGCATCTTTGTATTCAATTTCAGTAAGAGTATTATAAAGATCATCGTTTTCCACAATAGTTCTTCTTCGGAATATTTCAAGATCACCTTTTTGGTCGTTTACGATAACGTCAAAGTTTTCGTCGCTGCCGTACTTCTTTCGTATAAGGGTTTTGAATACATCCTCCATAACCTTCATAAGAGTAGGCCTGTCGATATTTTCAGCATCCTTAAATTCCTGAAACGAATCTATTAAGTTAATACTTGCCATATAATTCCCGGCTTTATACACCTGCCGGGAGGTGTTTGTTATTAAAATTTTATTTGCACTATTGTTTTTACAATATTTTCAAAAGGCACTTCAGGTGTGGTTTTTACAGCTTTCTTATTTTTCCCTTCCACAACTTCCAGCGTTAAAAATCCTTCATTTACATCAATTAATTTCCCTGCTATTACAGAGTCGTCTTTTAAAAAAACCTCAACATCTCTGCCTACATTTTTTTTATACTGGCGCAATGTTTTTAAAGGTTCGCCAACTCCCGGACTCGAAACTTCCAGCGAAAAATCACCATCAGGAAAGATTGCTGCTTCTTCAAGTTTTTTATACAATGCCCGGTTTATTTTAATGCATCTTTCAATGGCTAACCCATTATCAGCATCAAGATAAACTTTTACATTATTGGTAGGTTTTATCCTTATTTCCACTAAAAAAGTATCATCTTCAAGCAGTGGATTTAAAAACTCCTGTATCTGTTCTTCTTTATTCATCTTTTAATTAAAGAAGGGAACGCCTCCGTTCCCTTCTATTCTTTCCTTAATTCGCTGCAAAGATACATTAATATAATAATCTTTCAAAAAAAACGGAATGTGTGGATGTTAAAATTTAACATCAATGTTCATAAATGACAGGTAATTTTGCTGAATGAATATTTTCCGGCTTTTATTTGAATTGTTCCTTTTATATCTGCTGTACAAACTGGTTTTCAGGTTTATTATTCCCGTTTATCAAACAACCAAGATTATGAAACAAAAGATGAATAAAATGCAGGAAGACATTAACCGTTCCCGTCCCCAACCTCAACCGGAACCTCCAAAATCGAAAGATATTGAAGGGGAATATATTGATTATGAGGAAATAAGATAAGCCAATTGTTCTTCTATCCTTTCTTCCGGCTGAAGGTAATAAGTTTTAAAACCCATTCTTTTTGCTGCTTCAATATTATTAATTGAATCATCAATAAACAAAGTGCCTTCCGCTTTTATGCCGGCATCATTCATCACAAATTCAAATACATTTTCATATGGTTTTCTATATCCTATTAAATGAGAATAATATGCCTTTTTAAAAAAGGAGGATAAAGAAGTATAATTTGTTTGTTGCAAAAGCATTTTATCAAACTCCCTTTTATGTGTAATGTTTGTATTACTAAGAAGGTACAGGTTGTACTTTTGTTTTAATAATTCCAGAAATTCCAGGCTTTCAATTCTATAGCTAAGTAGCATATCATTCCATGCACTAATAATTTGTGCTGTAGATGGGGGCGGAGTTTTAAGAGATTTTAAAGTTTCAAAAAGTAGCTCTTCGGAAATATGGCCCTTTTCAAAATTTTCAAAAAGGCCATTGATTTTATATTGAGAAAATAATTCTTCAAAATTATTATAACCAAGTTTTTTGAAAGATTCAACAGTTCGGTTGTAATCAATATTGAGAAGTACACCGCCGAAATCGAACAATAAATTTTTAAAATCCTCCATTTTTTGTTTGCAAATATCTGTTTTTACTTACTTTTGCACCTCATTAATTGTTTACAGTTAATTGAGGGCCTATAGCTCAGTTGGTTAGAGCACCTGACTCATAATCAGGTGGTCCTAGGTTCAAGTCCTAGTGGGCCCACAAAAAAACCGCAATAAGTTTGCGGTTTTTTTATTTGGAAATGTTTTCTTGCTGTTAAGCAAAATCTTATTAATTTCTTTTAATCAAAAATACCTAAGAGTTATTTATCCCATTAAACAAAGGATTTACAGGCCGTGTAATTATTGTTGGTTCAAACCTTAATTCATTATTTAAAAATTTATCGTAATTATTAAATATTACATTAAGAGTAATAAAATTCATTACATATAATCTTGTTTCTTTTGGAGCATACTTTTTAATATCCCAGAAAGAAGGATTAGCTAAACCGGTTCTTTTCATAGCCTTACGAACATTTCCAATTCCCCAGTTATAACTTGCTGCAATAAGTAACCAATCGTTGTTTAACTCTTTTGCCCTGTCTTTTAAATAGCGGGCGGCAACAGCAGTTGATTTTGCAAAATTTGTTCTTTCGTCAATTATTTTTTTTCCGCTTTTTCTTGCTTTCGCAGATGGAATTTTTAATCCATAATCTTTTGCAACTGCATCCATCAGTTGCCAGTACCCCACAGCGCCGGCTCTTGAAACTGCCTTTCCGTTAAACTGGCTTTCTAAAGCCATGAGAATTTTAAATTCGTCAGGAATTTCATACTTTTCAAAAACCTTTGAAACCTTACTAAAATATTTCTCGCTTTTTTGATATATTCTTATCAGATAATTCCGGTTTTTTTCTGCAAATTTTTCAATATATTCCAAAGTGTGTTCCTGATGGCCATCAAAAATTTCAGGATAGTCAACGTTTATATCGTAAACTTCAGTAACCATGCGGGGCGCAATTGAGGCTACAATTATTTTTTTGGAAGTATCTGCTAATTCCGCTTTAGCGGGAAGTGATATAACGGTTGAGAAAAGTGATAAAGATAAAAATGCTTTTATAAATTTTACTGACTTCATAAGATTTTTCAACGAACAAAATTCGCTTCCGAACTTTGTTATTATTTTTATTTTTAAATTGGATTTGCGCAAACTTAGAAAAAAATGAGGCTTTTATTGGTTTTATTGATGCTTGTTAACGAAATTTTCGCACAGGGCATTGAATGCAAAGACTTTACATTCGAAAGAAATTATGCTTTAAAAAAAATGACTGCAAAAAGAACTCAGGCATCATCAAACTTTAAAGTTCATTATTATGATTGTACCTTTTATATTGATCCTGCTGTTTATAACATTGCGGGCAATGTAAACGTTCACTTTAAAGCAACATCTAACCTTACAGAAATTAGCCTCGACCTTAACAACACACTTTTTGTTGACAGCATTATTTATAATGGTTTACAAATAAATTTTGCTCACGATGAAGATGTATTAAATATTTTTTTTCCGGCAACAATTAACTCAGGTTCTTACGATAGCGTAAAGATTTATTATCATGGTATTCCTGAAAATTCAGGAAATGGATCGTTTGTAAAAAGTTCGCATGCAGGTAAGCCAATAATTTGGACATTAAGTGAACCTTATGGCGCAATGGACTGGTGGCCATGCAAAAACGGCCTTGAAGAAAAAGCAGATTCACTCGATGTGAGAATTATTCATCCATCAGCTTATAAAGCTGCAAGCAATGGTTTGCTGCAATCTGAATTGCAATATGATGCTTCAACTACAATTACACATTGGAAGCACCGTTACCCTATTGCAACGTATCTTGTATGCCTTGCTGTAACGAACTATTCTGTGTTTACAAACACAGTTCAGTTGCAAACTGCGCAATTGCCGATGGTTACTTATTGTTATCCTGAACAATTAAATACATGGGTAAATTATTCGCCACCGGTTTTAGAACAATTAAAATATTTTGACAGCCTTATATCGCCGTATCCTTTTATAAAAGAAAAATATGGCCATGTTCAGTTTGGTTGGGGTGGAGGTATGGAACATCAAACTTCAACATTTATAATTACACCCAATGAAAGCCTTATGGCGCATGAACTTGCACATCAATGGTTTGGAAACCTTGTAACGAATTATTCGTGGAAAGACGCATGGCTCAATGAAGGTTTTGCCACTTACTTTGCGAATATATTTATGGAGAAGAAGTATCCTCAAAATATTTTGCGTAACCGCAGAATGGAAGTTGAAGATATAACATCTGAACCCGGAGGATCAGTATTTGTTGATGATACAACAGATATAAACCGGATATTTTCATCACGGCTTACTTACAACAAAGGCTCACATCTTGTTTACATGCTAAGGTTTTTACTTGGAGATGAAGCCTTCTTTGCAGGTTTGAGATCCTACCTTTCAGACCCCGCACTTGCATATAATTTTGTTTCAACTCAAAATTTAAAAACCCATCTTGAAGCTGCTTCGGGAAAGGACTTAACAACATTTTTTGATCAATGGTATAAGAAGGAAGGCTATCCTTCGTATAAATTAAAATGGACGCAAATAAGTGGAAACACGGTGAAGATAATTGTTGACCAACAAACATCGCACCCTTCGGTAACGTTTTTTAAAATGCCGTTGCCGTTGAAATTTAAAAACAGCAATTCAGAAAAAACAATAATTGTTGATTGTGAATATAACGCCCAACAATTTATAAAAGATATAGGCTTTGTAGCAGATACTGTTTTGATAGACCCCGACTACGTTTTAATTTCAAAAAACAATGAGTCTGAAAAAATTGAGATATCGCGAGAATTGAATGGAATGGATATTTTCCCTAATCCGGCCTCAGATGTTGTAAATGTCCAATTGTATAATCTGGAATGCCCTCAGATTAAATGGGAACTTTATAATGATATAGGACAAATTGTAAAGAAGAGCACGATGAATGTATTTGTGAATGAAATTTTTCAAATTAATATCAGCAACCTAAGTAAAGGAGTTTATTTTCTGAAGGTAATTTGCGGTACTGATGTAAGAATTAAAAAAATTATTAAATAGAATGGCGAGGAAAAAAGGGAAGACCTGGCTTCCTGTGGTGGTAACTTTTGTGGCAATAGCATTTGTGGCAGCAGCATTTTTTTATGTTCGGAACCTGAATTTTATTACCGGAGCAAAAACAAAATTTAAAGATTTTGGAATATATATTCCGCAGCAATATTCTATTCATGGAATTGATGTAAGCCGCTATCAAAAAGGCATTTCCTGGGATATGGTGAGTATTATGGAAGATGAAGGTGTAAAAATCGGCTTTGCATTTCTGAAAGCAACAGAAGGTATTTCAATTTATGATCCCAGGCATTATTACAATTATAAAAATGCCAAGATGCATGGGCTCACCTGCGGAGCTTATCATTATTTTAAGCCGAATATAGACGGGAAACTGCAGGCTGATTTTTTTTATAATAATGTAAACCTGGAAGCAGGAGATTTACCGCCAGTTTTGGATGTAGAAGAAACCGGAAGTGTAAGCAACAAAGTTTTTATAGCACGGGTTGGGGAGTGGCTTAAGGTTACCGAAAAGAACTTTGGAGTAAAGCCAATAATTTATACAAATGCACACATGTATAACAAATATTTTTTAGGAAAATTTGATGATTATCCTTTGTGGATTGCTCACTATCAAACCAATACACCGGCAGTGATGCGCAAATGGGATTTTTGGCAACACAGTGAAACCGGCCGGGTTAATGGGATAAATGCAAAGGTTGATTTTAATGTATTTTCAGGCGACAGTTCTGAATTCAGGAATTTACTTATTAAGTAACAACTCTAAGGTACAAACGTTTTAATAATATATAAGCTTAATCACTTGATAAGGCAGGTAACCACGAAGTTTCAAAGGAATTGCACAAAGTTCACGAAGTTTATAAAAATATCTGCGTCAATCTCAAGCCCCGGCGGGGGGAAATATTAATAGCCAACAAATCCAAAATACATCATAGCTCCGGAGGAGCGATACAAAGTGTAAAGGTTTAAGGAAGGAAAATTTTAGTAACCTCGTTTATTTTTTCCTTCCATAAAATTCATAAAGGCACGGTTACACACCTTGTTACCACCTTGCGTTGGATAATTGCCTGTAAAATACCAATCACCTAAATTGTTAGGGCATGCGCTGTGAAGGTCTTCAATTTTTTGGAATATAACACTAATGGGCAAACGAATATCTTCAGGAGTAATAAGTTCTGAAATTTTATTTGTTATTTCTTCGGTTGAAAACGGTTTGTAAAGTTGTTTAACAAGATTTTCATTTTGAAGTTCGCCTTTGCTCTCGAGTTGTTTACAACGATCAAAAACTTCTGTTAACAAACCTTCCATCTTTCTTTCCTTAATGAGAGCCAGCACAGCTTTAAAGGCAATAAAATCACCAATCTTGCTCATGTCAATTCCATAGCAATCGGGATATCTTATCTGCGGAGCAGAAGAAACGATGATAATTTCTTTTGGCTTAAGGCGGGCCAACATACGCACAATACTTTCTTTTAATGTTGTACCGCGAACAATACTGTCATCAATTACCACAAGGGTATCAATTCCTTTGCGTACAGTGCCGTATGTGATATCATAAACGTGCTGCACCATTTCATTGCGGCTGTTATCTTCTGTAATAAAGGTCCGCAACTTCACATCTTTAATTGCAATCTTTTCAACTCTGATGCGGCGGTTTACCATTTCCGAAAGTTTTTCCTCATCAATATTTCCATTCCACGACAAAATCCTTTCGATCTTAATTTTATTCAGGTAATCTTCAGCGCCTTTTATCAGGCCATAGAAGGCCGTTTCCGCTGTATTCGGAATGAATGAAAAAATTGTATTTTTCAAATCGTATTCAATAGCTTTTAAAACTGTTGCGCTTAAATTATAACCGAGGGCAATTCTTTCCTTATAAATTTTTTCATCGCTGCCACGGCTGAAATAAATTCTTTCAAAACTACAGGCCTTACGTTCAAGAGGAGGAACAAGTTGAATAATTTTAAATGAGCCGTCGGCTTTTGCAATCAGGCTTTCTCCGGGATTTAGTTCCTTAACCTCGTTTTCATCAAGATTGAACGCCGTTCTTATTGCGGCTCTTTCACTTGCAGCCACTATAACTTCATCATTTATAAAATAATAAGCGGGACGAATTCCATGAGCATCGCGAAATACAAAACCATCACCATTGCCAATAACTCCTCCAACATGATAACCTCCATCAAATAATTTAATTGATTTTCTCAGAACATTTTCAATATTAAGTTCTTCGGGATGAGCTTCATCTTCTTCTACTATATTCTTATGTATAACTTCCAGCATTGCTGCCAAATCACTTTCACAAAAATCCTGATCAAAATTTCTTAAAATCTCTTCAGTGTTTACAATATTAAAATTTCCCGCAAGGGCAATGTTCCTTGAAGGTATAGTATTGCGTTTTACAAACGGATGGCAAAATTCAAGATCATTTTTTCCTTGTGTTCCATACCGCAAATGCCCTAAAAGCACTTCGCCTAATACATTAATATGGCCTTTCATTAAGCCCGGATGATTTTTAATTTCCGGCTGATACTTTTCAACTTCATTTATTTCACTCCATATTTGCGAAAAAAGATCCGACAATGACTGTTTTGAATTATTGCGAAGCCTGTACATAAATGGATACCCGGGTTCTGTATTTACTTTTACAGTTGCAATGCCGGCACCATCCTGGCCTCTGTTATGTTGCTTTTCCATTAAAAGGTAAAGCTTATTGAGGCCATACAGAACAGTTTTATATTTTTGTTGATAATAGCTGAAAGGTTTCCTCAGCCTGATAAAAGCAAGACCACATTCATGTTTTATTGCGTCACTCATGTGTGTAATTGAAGATGCAAATTAATTTATTAGTGCAACAAAAAAGCCTTTGAAAAATTCCAAAGGCTTTTAATATTATAAACCGCTAATAGTGAGGCCAACCTGTAACGTATTTATATCAGGCGCCACGCCGTCTTTAAACAAATTAGTAAAGGCATACGATCCGAATAAAGAAAAAATACCATAACCAACTCTTGCTGTTCCCGAAATGCGGGTGTTGTTAAAGAATGATTTTGATGAAAGTTTTTCTGTGTAATTCCTGATTAAATCTCCGTTAGCATTCCTCAATATCTTGCCTTTAGTTTGTGCTTTCAATAAAGCACCACCTTTCACGCCAAGTGCAATTTTTACAGCTTTATTAGGATTTTTAGGATCGCTCATAAACCTAAACTCCAATGGAACTTCAACATAAGTAGTTGCAAGTTTATATTTTTTAAAACTATTAGTTGAATCAAGATTGGTAAAAGGCAGAGTACCGTTATTGCTTGTAATGTCAACACTCATTTTTTTAAACATTATATTACCGGTGGAAATTCCAATTCCAAGTGCTGCACTAAATTTTGGATTGCCTTTAAAAGGTTTGTCAAACATGGCATAAACATTCAGGCCGCGGCTAAATCCTTTTATATGGTCTTTAATACTATCAGGAGCACCAATCCAATGATCTGAGCTCAATTGAATCAAGAGGTGGTCAGCAGGCCTGTTTGGCAGATTTAAAGATTTCTTCTGGCTGAAAGCCGAAAATGACACCAATAATAAAATGGTAAATAAAATATTCTTTTTCATACATTTTTGATGCGGCAAATTTAGGCGCCGTGTCGTTAAATAAAATATAAGGCGTGCAAATGTAGGAATTTTATTTCGGCGTTTTATTGGAGGTATTAAATAAAAGCTTCATCCTTTTTGAAACTTTAAAAAACCTGCTGCTTAAGAATATTGCAGAAAATGTAAGCCCGGCAATAAAACCGGTCCATATTCCGGCGGCACCCATTTTATAATAAAACGCAAGCAGGCAGCCCAAAGGCAACCCTACAACCCAATAAGCAATTGCAATAAACCAGGTTGGCACTTTTACATCTTTTATACCGCGCAATAAACCGGCAGAAACAGCTTGAACGCTGTCAGAAATTTGAAATAATGCTGCAAATAATAATAAATAGCCTGCAATTTCAATTACCTGAGCATTTTTATTAAAAATAAATGGAAGTTGGTTTTTAAATACTATGAATGTTATAGCGCACAAGCTTCCATAAACAAGAGCCATTAAAATTGCTCCTTTGCCAATAATATTTATTGCATTAAAATTTTGCCGTCCTAAAGCATTGCTTGTTCTTATTGAGGCTGCTTGTGAAAGGCCCATTGACACCATAAAAGTAAGCGAAGCCATGCTCAACGCAATTTGATGCGCCGCCTGGTCAATTGCACTTATTGTTCCAATTAAAACGCCCGACATTGCAAATGCCCCGGCTTCCATTGATATTTGAAAACTTGCAGGTACTCCAATTTTTAAAAGGTCTTTAATTGTTGCCAATCGCAATTTCCATTCATTTTCGCGAACTGCAATGTACCGGCGAAACTTGCCATGGTAAAGGATTATAAGGCCAAGGGCAATAAATATTGCTGTTCTTGTAATAAGTGTTCCTAAGCCCGCTCCAATAAGCTCGAGGCGTGGGAAACCCCAGTTGCCATAAATTAAAAGCCAGTTTAAGAAGAAATTAAGGGGCAATGAAATAATTGATAACATCATTGCGGTTTTGGTATGTTCCAGCCCATCTGTAAATTGCTTCAATGCCATAAACATAATCATCGGAATAACCGAAAGGCCCATCAGTTGCAAATACGGTAAGGCAAGTTTTGCAACCTCAGCATCCTGATCTAAATGAAAAATAATATTCTTTCCGGCCTCAAGGCCGAATGAAATAAGAATTGCTGCGGCGGCACAAAGCCAGAAACCATTGTATAAATAATGGCTTACAAGCTTTTTATTATTTTGTCCGCTTGCCAGCGATACCATTTGAGAAACTGAAATAGTTATTCCTATACCGAACACAAATGGAATGTTTATTACGTTCATAACTAAGGCAGATGCAGCGAGTTGTTTATACCCAATTGCACCAACCATAGCAGTGTCCATAATATGTAAAAACATTTGCGCCAACTCTCCAAAAATTATTGGGAAAGCTAGTTTTAATGTTTTTTTCGATTCGCTTAAAACCATAGAAGAATGTAAAATTATACTGTGTAGCATAAAATAATTTTATTTTTATGATTATGCAGCTATATTTTTATTTAACCGGTTTTTTAATTCTTGTAGTAATAATCCTTTTAATTTATATAGTTCAAAAATTAGGATTTTACGAAAAATCATTGAAGGCATTTGAAGATAGCAGAAGGGAAATAGTTACAACCCTGGCATCGGGCAGGGAAGAAATGAACAACACTCTTTTTAAGATGTTAACTGCTCAAAATCAAGCCACCACTAATTTGGATGCAAGGCTTTTGGACATTCTCAATAAGATTGATCAAAATCTTTCATCGGGAAGAAAAGCAATGGTTGAAATTTCAGAACTTACTTCAAGGCAACTTTCTACTTTTGGAAATCAAACATCAGAATCACTTAAAAACTTTCAAGCTTCCCTTGAAACAAATATTAAATCTCTCAACGATTTGCAAAGGGAAAAGTTTGCAGCAATGGATATAAAGCAAAGCGAACTTATAAAAGGAACAGAACAAAAGCTTGAAATAATAAGAAATACAGTTGAAGAAAAACTTGAAAAAACTTTAAATGAAAGATTGGGGCAAAGTTTTGAAACCGTGGGTAAACAATTGATAGAAGTGCAAAAAGGCCTGGGTGAAATGCAAACTATTGCGCAGGATGTTGGCGGATTAAAAAAAGTATTAAGCAATGTAAAACTTAGAGGTGGAATAGGAGAGGTTCAATTGGCAATGCTTCTTGAGCAAATACTTGCTCCTAATCAATATAAGGCTAACGTAAAAATAAGCCCGTCTCGAAATGAAATTGTTGAATTTGCAATTTTACTTCCCGGCAGGGCAGAAGACGAAAACACTATTGTTCATTTGCCTGTTGATGCTAAATTTCCAAAAGATGTTTATGAGAACATGCTTAATGCTTATGAAACCGCGATTGTAGAAGATATAGAAACGGCATCAAAAGTATTGGAGTCAACTATTAGAAAAATGGCAAAAGA
>JAFDXB010000113.1 GCA_018268175.1 Bacteroidota bacterium
AGAACTTTTAAAAATGGTTTACCTTCTTTATAGTTGAATTCAAATTTTCCTTCAAGATCATCTTCAAGAGAAAATCCATATAACTCTAAAAGTTTAGATTTTTCTTTATCCCAATTTCTGATTGTATCAAAAAAATATGAACCTTCTTCTCTGAATAATTGAATAAAAAGTATCAACTTATGAACGCACAAAGGATGCTCTTCATACACGCATGTACATGAGGTATCAAAATATTTTTCTTCATTTTTTTGGATAACGAGATGTTGTTTAATTCCCTCAAAAGTGATTTCAGCAATTACTTTTTCATCTTCAGCACTTAATATTTCCGCACGGCGGGAAGACAGAAAATTTTCTGCCGCTTCGTAATCCTTTTTATCTGCCAAAACTCTAATGAATTTCAGGTCTATACTCTTCATTTTAACCACAGTATGTTGCTGGTTGTATTTGGCATCTTCATTTCCTATCAGCCTTTTATCAAGCAAATCCTGAAGTTTGAACAGGGCAGCAACCTCATGACGGCAAATTTCCGTCAGGTTATAAGGGCAGGAGCATCTTAAATTCAAACTTTGAGCATTATTATAATTCTGCACAACAACCTTATAATAACTATTGTACATATCATCTTTAACCCGAAAGTTTGCGGAACTCATAAGGTCATCATGATCAGAAAGTTCAACATAATTCAGAAGATGAATTTTTTTTCCTCGTCTTATAACTTCGTCAGTTCCGTTGTTGTATATATGTTTAATTAAATGCGGTAAGGCCACTCGTGGAATTTATGGATTAAAATATTTGTTCTCGTTTGGGCAATTCGCAAAAGTACTAAAAAGCTTAAAGGTTTTTATGCAAAAAAATGGTTATACCCCAAAAAAAACTTTAAAAAATATAATTTTTGGCATTTTGTGTGTAATATTGCACAAGAATTGACAGCATATCTGATCAAATCATTTCATTAGCTTAATACACTTTCAATTTATTACTCCGAAGCGGATATTTTTAACGCACCTCTCATTTTATGTACGATATCTCACAATTGAACGAACTTCTCGTTACAGAACTGGTTGATATTGCGGAAGAACTGAATGTAGCCAATTCTAAAAAAATGAACAAAACCGATTTGGTAAAAAATATTATGGAGAAACAATCCGAACTAACCGGCGAAAAGCCACGGCGCAAGCGTATCAGCAAAACCGAAGTTGCTGCATCAAGAAAAGCTTCAGCCGAAAAAACACCTGCTAAAGAAACTGAATCTGCTGCAGAAAAAGAAACATCGGCTGTGCCGGAAGTGAAAAAAGAATCTTCACCACGAAAAAAGGCAGAACCTGGAAAGAAAAATCCTGAACTTTTCCCAAAAGAAGTATTACATAAACCTCACCCGGTTCAGGAAGAAGACCTTAAGCCTATTACCAGTGAAGAGTCCTCAGTTCCTCCCGCAATTGCACAAATGCTTAGTGAAGACACTGTGGAATTTGAATCTGCACCGCCTCCGGTTACACCACAACCTAAGCAACAGCATCAAAAACACCCACAGCAGCAAACAAAAAGAGAACCTCCCGTTTTTAATATAGAATTCGATGGCGTAGTTCTCGGGGAGGGAGTTTTGGAAATGATGCCCGACGGATACGGATTTTTAAGAAGCAGTGATTATAACTATTTATCATCTCCCGATGATATTTATGTTTCACCTTCACAGATAAAATTATTCGGCTTAAAAACCGGCGACACAGTTAATGGTTCTGTTCGGCCCCCAAAAGAAGGTGAAAAATATTTTGCTCTTTTAAAAGTTGAAACTATTAACGGTAAAACACCTGATGAAGTGAGAGACAGGGTTCCGTTCGATTATTTAACACCTTTATTTCCTTTCCAGAAATTAAATCTGCATACTACAGCTGATAATTACAGTACAAGAATAATGGACCTTTTTACTCCTATCGGAAAAGGCCAAAGAGGGCTTATTGTGGCACAGCCCAAAACGGGTAAAACCATGTTGCTAAAAGAACTTGCAAATGCAATAGCAACAAATCATCCTGAATGTTATTTAATGATAGTTTTGGTTGATGAACGTCCCGAAGAGGTTACTGATATGGAAAGAAGCGTTAAGGCCGAAGTTATAGCTTCAACATTTGATGAGCCGGCTGAAAAACATGTAAAAGTCAGCACTATCGCCTTGCAAAAGGCAAAAAGGCTTGTTGAGTGTGGCCATGATGTTGTAATTCTACTCGATTCTATAACAAGGCTTGCACGTGCTCATAACACGGTTGCACCTTCTTCGGGTAAAGTTTTATCTGGTGGTGTTGAGGCTAATGCTATGCAAAAACCAAAACAGTTTTTCGGCGCAGCCCGTAAAATCGAAAATGGAGGTTCACTTACCATTATTGCTACTGCACTTGTTGACACAGGAAGTAAAATGGATGAAGTAATATTTGAAGAATTTAAAGGAACAGGAAACATGGAACTTCAGTTAGACAGGAAACTTTCAAACAGAAGGATTTATCCTGCAATTGATATAGTTTCATCTTCAACCCGCCGCGACGACCTTCTTCTTGATAAAGATACAAACCAAAGAATGTGGGTTCTTCGAAAACATATGGCCGACATGAATTCTGAGGAGGCAATGAACCTTCTTTTAAAAAATATGAGAGGAACAAAAAACAATGCTGAATTCCTCACAAGCATGAATGGATAATTTTTAGAAAACCGTTTTGAAAAGAACGGTTTTTTTAGTTATGCAATTAATTTCTGCCCATAAAATTTTTAGCCTGAACCTGCCGGTATTCGATGTTAGAAGCCCGTCGGAATATAAACATGCTCATATTCCGGGCGCATTTTCTTTGCCTTTGTTCGATGATGAACAACGTGCCACGGTTGGCAAAATTTATAAGCATAATGGTAGAAAGCATGCAATAAAAACCGGAGTAAAATTTTTCCGGATGCAGGAAATGATCAGCACTGCTGAAAAAATTTTAAAAGCTGCCGGCTTTCCTGAAGATTCAGAAATTATAGTTCATTGTTGGCGCGGTGGTATGCGAAGCAAAGCAGTTGCCTGGCTTTTTGACCTTTATGGCTTTAAAGTAAATATTGTAGAAGGCGGCTATAAGTCTTTCAGAAATTTAGTTTTAAACACTTTCAAAATTGATTATCCTTTTAAAGTTATCGGCGGTTTCACCGGAAGTAATAAAACAGGTATCCTTGAAAATTTATCCAAAATAAATTTGCCTGTTTTAAATATTGAAAAAATCGCTTGCCATAAAGGTTCTGCTTTTGGCGCCTTTGGGCAGAATCCACAACCCTCTCAGGAAATGTTTGAAAATTTGCTTGCAGCAGAACTTATAAAATTCACTGGCAAGCCGGAAATTTTTATTGAAGATGAAAGCCAGAGAATAGGCCGCATTAATATCCCACATTCATTGTGGCAAACAATAAGCAACAAAGATGTTTATTTTTTAAACATCCCTTTTCCTGAACGCTTAAATTTTATAATTCAGGAATATGGCACTATTCAGCCCGAACGGCTGGAAGAAGCAATAATCCGAATTCAAAAAAGGCTTGGGCCACTCGAAACCAAACAATCTTTATCTTTTTTACGAGAAGGAAATATTACAGAGTGTTTTACCATTCTACTCAAATACTACGACAAAGCCTATTTAAAAGCCCTCGCTAAAAAAAATACTGCTATTGAATTGAATTTTGAAACCGTAGATGCGCAATCAAATTCGAAAGTAATAATAAAGACAGCTGCAAGCGTAACGGATAACCAACAACAGCAAATTGAAAAATAAAAACAAGAAAGCTTGAACAATGAAGATGGCCAATTGACTAATGTATCGAGCTTCAATGAATATAAAAAGGTTTCAAAAGGGCTATCTTGCAAAATACAAACCATTTAAATGGAAGAAATTAAACTTACACAATATTCAAGAGGCGCAGGTTGTGGTTGCAAAATAGCTCCCGCCGTTCTGGAAGAAATTTTAACATCCGAAATTGATAATGTTTTCGATAAAAATCTTTTGGTAGGGAATGAAACAAAAGATGATGCTGCCGTTTATGACCTTGGCGATGGAACTGCAATAATTTCAACAACAGACTTTTTTATGCCTATTGTTGATGATGCAAAAACTTTTGGAAAAGTTGCCGCAGCAAATGCTATTAGCGATGTATATGCTATGGGAGGAGATCCTTTAATGGCAATTGCTATTTTAGGATGGCCGGTTGATAAACTGCCCGTAGCTCTTGCAAAAGAAGTACTTGAAGGAGCCCGTGAAATTTGCAAACAAGCCGGCATTATGCTTTGTGGTGGCCATTCAATTGATTCTGCTGAACCTATTTTCGGCCTTGCAGTTACGGGCAGGGCGGAAATAAAAAATATCAAAAAAAACAGTTCCGCAAAAGAAGGCGATCTTATCTTTCTAACAAAACCTATTGGTTCAGGTATTTTATCAACTGCGTTAAAACGGGGCGTAATCAGCAATGAGCATTATTTGGAATTAACTTCACACATTACTAAACTTAACAGTACCGGCAGCTATTTGGCAAAAAATTCCGGTATAAATGCAATGACTGATGTTACCGGTTTTGGCTTGCTCGGTCATGTTATTGAAATGGCCGATGGCAGCAAAACATCAGTAGAACTTTATTATGATGATATTCCTGTTATGGAGGGCGTTCGTGAATATTTAAAATTGCGAATGGTTCCCGATGCCACATTCAGGAACTGGAATGCAGTTAGCAAAAATGTAAGTTTTGAAAAAGGGATTAATGTGATGGAAGCTTTCAGTTTACTGCCTGATCCTCAAACAAACGGAGGATTACTAATTACTTGTAATCCTGCGGAAGCAGAAAAAATATTTACTATAAAACCTATTGGTAAAATTGTTTCAAGAGGGGAAAAAACTGTGATTGTAAAAAGCTCTTTATAAACAACTTTCAATTTCGCGGGCAAGCTCCCTGTCTTTTTCTGTAACCTTATTTCCGGCATCATGAGTGTTTAGCCAGAATTCAACGGTGTTGTAAATGTTAGTCCATTTAGGATGATGGTTTAGTTTTTTTGCTTTAGCGGCAACTTTTGTCATAAAGGCAAATGCTTCATCAAAATCCTTAAAAGTAAATTTTTGGTGAAGGCTGTTTTCAGAAATTTCCCACATAACAATATTTTAGAGTATTAAATGTTCTTTGTTTTTTACTTTTTCCTTTGGAATTTCTGTTACGAGCTGCACGCCGGGTTGCTTTTTAATTTCATTTATCAATGATGATATTTCTTTTTCAGCAGCCACATCAAATTTTAACAGCCATATAAAATCCATTGTTTTAAATTCCGGAAGGAGTGATTCACCCTCATGGTGGTTATGATACAAATAATGTACTATATCTCCTGAAGCGGCAGTAAATTCATAAACATGAAAAAAATAATTCCTCCCTTTTCGTTTTAAATTAATTTCCAACTGGTTGTTAATCCTGAAGTTGAAGCCCATATTTCTATTTACATTTAAAGTAAAAGAATAATATTTAACCGGAGCAACAATTCCAATTAATCGTGTATTTTCAAAAAAACTGCTTTCAACAGCACCGTTGTCAAGTTTAAGTCTGAGCATTTCAAGAGGTTTAATTGCGGGAGAAAATAAAGGTAACAATTGTTTCCAAAATCGTAAGGCTTTCTCTGTGTTATTGAGCTAAATTTGCACGTTTAAAAAGTGTGCGTTGAAGAGAAAATTAAACATTGCTTTAGTTGGTAACCCAAATAGTGGAAAAAGCTCTTTGTTCAACGTGCTTACCGGGCTTAACCAAAAAGTGGGAAATTTTCCGGGAGTAACCATTGATAAAAAAAGCGGAACGACTTCCATTTCCGCGGAAATTTCAGCAAATATTATTGATTTACCCGGAACTTACAGCCTTTATCCGAAACGTGAAGATGAATGGGTTTCATACCGGGTATTGATGCAGCAAGATAAGCTGATGCCCGATATGATTGTTCTTGTTGCAGATGCAAGTAACCTTAAAAGGAATTTATTGTTTTGCAGTCAAATAATAGATTTGAAAATTCCGGTGGTGGTTGCCCTCACAATGGCAGATTTAGCCAAGAAAAAAGGAACACAAATAGATGTACCCGGCCTTGAACGCGAAACCGGTGTACCAATTGTAGTTATAAACCCCAGAAGCAATAAAGGAATTCATAATCTGAAAAAGGCTATTGAACTTGTTGCAAATAACCTATCGTCGGCGCAGCCGCGAGATTTTATTGCTCTCAGCGACCAAAATATAAATGCTGTTAAAAAAATAAAAGAACTTCATCCTGATTTAAGTAATTATGCAGCTATTCATTATTTAATAAATCACGAAAATTTTAACCTCCCAAAAGAAGTTCAGGAAAAAATTGAAAAGATAGAACAGGACAACAATTTCAACCATACAAAAACTCAGGCGGAGGAAATTATGGCCCGGTACGTTAAGATTAAACATATCATGCAACAAACGGTTGTTGAAGCCGACCCGCTTGAAAAAACATTGTTTAATGAAAAACTGGATAGTATTTTACTTCATCGTACTTGGGGCTATGTAATCCTTCTTGCTGTTTTATTTCTTCTTTTTCAAAGTGTTTTTTGGTTTGCTCAATTCCCTATGGATGGAATAGAGTGGAGTTTCAGCAAATTATCCGGTTGGCTCGGTTCTATTCTTCCCAACAATAATCTATCTGACCTTTTTATAAATGGTATAGTTGCCGGCTTAAGCGGAATTATAGTTTTTGTTCCTCAAATAATGATATTGTTTGGGCTTATTACTTTATTGGAAGATTCCGGCTATATGGCAAGAATCAGCTTTTTAACCGATAAACTGATGCGAAAGGTAGGCCTCAACGGCAAAAGCGTAATGCCAATGATTAGTGGATATGCTTGTGCAGTGCCCGCAATAATGAGCGCAAGGAATATTGAAAATAAAAAAGAACGCCTCCTAACAATAATGGTTACGCCTTTAATGAGCTGTAGCGCCCGGTTACCGGTTTACACAATTTTAATCGCTCTTGTAATTCCTCAAAAATATTTGCTTGGATTTATAAGCGTTCAGGGATTGGTAATGATGGCGCTTTATGCTTTAGGAACTGTAATGGCAATGTTAGTAGCATGGGTAATGAAGTGGTTTATTAAATCTAAAGAACGCAGTTATTTTATTTTAGAACTTCCGATGTACCGCAGCCCGCGCTGGAAAAACATGATTTATACAATGGTTAATAAAGCAAAAATATTTGTTTTTGAAGCCGGAAAAGTTATCATGTTTATTAGCATTCTTTTATGGGCCTTAAGCAACTATGGCCCTAAAGAAAAAATGCATTCCGTAACTGTTTCTTTCGATCAAAAAATAAAAGAAAATCCGCAGGATGCGGCAACACTTGAAAAAGAAAGGAAAACAGCACTTTTACAAAATTCGTATGCCGGACTTCTGGGAAATGCAATTGAACCGGCAATACGTCCGCTAGGCTACGACTGGAAAATAGGAATTGCTCTAATAACTTCATTTGCAGCAAGGGAAGTGTTTGTGGGAACGATGGCCACACTTTATAGCGTGGGTGAAGATGCAGACGAAAATTCAACAACATTAAGACAAAAAATGAATTCTGCCGTACGGCAGGATGGCACCAAAGTTTATACACTCGCCACCGGCTTGTCACTTATGGTTTTTTATGTTTTGGCAATGCAGTGTATGAGCACTTTAGTTATTGTAAGAAAGGAAACAAATTCTTACAAATGGCCGGTAATTATGTTTTTGTATATGACAGGCCTGGCCTATGTTTTAAGTCTTTTAGTTTACCAGGTATTTAAATAATGTACTTGTATTAACCACACTTTTGTGCGAATTCATTTCCGCATTTCGTGGTTAGCTGCAATTTTAATATAAAACCTTTACCACCGTATTTTATATCTTATATCCTGAAGAATTCTTGGATATAATTTTCTGTACAGCTCATTTAAAACTTCCTCTTTCCGAGGGTAGGAATCGTAATTATAAGCATTATCAATAAGTCTTTTATCTGATGAAGAAAGCGCCCTGTAATCCCCTGAATATGTTGCGCTTTCTTGTTCCCATCGGTAATCTTCACGGTAAGAGTTATTGCTGATTGTTTTATTCGATTTCACATCCTTCATTATTACCTGCATATCCGCCCTGGCGATAAAATTCGATTTGGTAATTGTTATTGTAGCATAAACTGTACGGTAAACCGGACGGCCAGCGGTATCAGTCCCAACTTCTATTTGAGCGCTTGAATTTCTGCGATATGTTGACCTTGATGGATAAGGTATATCAAGATTTCTGAGAACCAAATAAATTGACCAATCCGGATTTACAGCTTCACGGTCGGTATAAACTGATACAGCTTCACGTGTATCATTTAATTCTCTTGCCAAAGTCCGTTGAAAATATTCGTTGCTATAATTAACCCCGTAATTACCTATATTATAATTATTGAAATAAGAATTATCCTCAACAGGGAAAATTACAATTTTCAATAACGCATCTTGATAAGCTTCTTCCATTTTTGCGGTAGCATCTTTAAAACCCGGAGAATATTTGTTTGATTCTTTAAAGTAAGAATATGCCTTTTTTGCATTATCCCTGCCTCCTTTGCGGAGGAATTCATTTCCTAAATCATAATAATATTCGGCAGCAGAATCTTTTAATTGAAGTATTTGAGTAGTATAACTTTGTGGATTTACAAGTTTAAACGATTGATTTGAGGACATAATAAGATCATACGCTGTTTGCATTTTCTCGTATGAAGAAATGATCTTATCAAATTTACTAGCATCGGAAGTGTTTCTATAAATATCTATTTTACTTTGCTGGTCGTTTATTATACGTTTGTAAAGTACAGGAATTGCCTCTTTTGCATCACTGTCATCAACATCTTTATTATATTTCTTTACAGCGTCAGATAATCCTTTCAAATCATCGCTGCGTTCAAGAAAACTCTTTTTTGAAGCACAGCCGAAAAAAGAAATTGCAATAATAAAAAGGTAAAAAATTTTCATGTTTTACAGGTTTGGATCAACAATTTAATCCTCTTTAATGTTAATAATTGCCGATTTAAGAAAACAATAATAGTTAAAATTTTCTTAAAAGAGCAGATATAAATTTAACTTTTATACGAGAAATTGGAAAACAATGCCCACTACTGTCCATTAATAGGTATTTTGTATTGCATAGTACTAAAAAGATTATATCTTTGTTCTGCGAATATGAACTGTAACTAATTATCAGCACTACACGTTCAAATTAATAACAGCAGAAACAACAAAATCATGAACATTGAAAATACAGCAAGTCAGATGAGAAAGGGAGTGTTGGAGTTCTGCATTCTTTCAATTATAAGAAAGGAGGAATCTTATCCTTCAGATATAATTGAAAAAATGAAGGCTGCTAATCTCAATATTTTGGAAGGAACACTATACCCTTTGCTTACAAGATTAAAAAATGCAGATCATTTAACATATCGCTGGGTTGAAAGCAGTAGCGGTCCGCCGAGAAAATATTTCATTCTCACAGAAAAGGGTGAGGCCTTTTATAAGGAACTGGAAACCACCTGGCTTGAACTATCCAATGCAGTAAAAGCGCTTACAACATAAAAACAAATTTACAAAAGCAATAAACTATATATTATGAAACAGGTTATAAACATAAATTTTCAAGGCCGGGTGGTACCTATTGAGGTGACTGCGTTTGAAATATTAAATCAATACATTGATAGTTTAAACCGTCATTTTGCCGCTGAACCCGGTAAAGAAGAAATCATTAACGACATTGAAAACAGAATTGGCGAGCTATTTCAGGAAAGGCTCGACTCGGGATCAAATTGCATAACTGAAGAGCACGTTTACGGAGTTATAGCAAGCATGGGCCGCCCGGAAGATTTTGATTCAGATGCTGAAAAGGTAGAACAGGTGCTTCATACATACACAGATCAGCGCCGTCGCCTATACCGCGATGAAAACAACAAAAAAATTGGAGGTGTTTGTAGCGGTATAGCTAATTATTTTGACCTTGATGTTACTCTTGTTCGTGTACTTTTCATTTTATTTGCTTTGGCCGGATTTGGTATTCTGTTCTATCTTATACTTTGGATCGCGGTTCCGGGTTCATCAGTGGCAGTTATCGGAGGCCCTCGTAAAAGGCTTTACCGCGATACTGATGAAAAAATTATTGGCGGCGTTTGCAGCGGAATAGGCCATTATTTTGCGGTTAACCCATGGTTACCGCGAACAATTTTGTTAGTCCTGCTTTTTAGCACCGCTTTTAAATGGACGTTCGGAGGAATATTTAACCCCGAAAATGTATTCATTATCGGCCTTAGCCCAACAATTATTTTAGCTTACATTATTGCCTGGCTTTCAATTCCGGCGGCAAAAACAACCGCCGAAAAACTGGAAATGAAAGGCGAAAAAGTTGATTTTAACTCTATTAAGGAAACAGTTGTAGCCGGAATGCAGTCATCACGACCGCGTTTTGACAACAGCACGGAAACCCCTCAAACACCGGTTCAGAAAAACCGCTCATTTATTGACATTTTAGCACTTTTAATAAAAATAGTTATGTACATAATACTTGGTTTTATCGGAATAATAGTGTTGATAACACTTATTGCAATGGTTATTGCCTCCACTCAAATTTTTCCTTATAAAGGATTTATTATCAGCGATGGATTTCAGAATTATATGGCATGGGGATCACTAATCTTCTTTGTAATTGTACCAATCGTAGGCTTTTTGGTGTTCATTTTCCGCCGCTTGGCGAGAATAAAAAGAAAAAGCAACGTTTACCGTTATGCATTTCTTACAATGTGGGTAATTGGCTGGTTTTGTTCAATTGCATTGGGAATTTCATTGCAAAATGATTTTAAAGCGAGCAGTGATATCATAGAAAATAATATCGCTCTTGAAAATCCTGATGTTCAGATTTTAAATGTATCTAACCAATTAAAATCTCCAAGGCATTATAAAATCCGCTGGAACAACATTTCAGGTCTTGCGCTATTAAATTCAGATTCAATAATGATAAGCAATGTTCATATTCAAATTGCAAAATCTGATAATGATTCCTTTAAAGTTTCAACAATTAAAATGAGCGAAGGCCCCAATCGCAGAGTTGCGAACAGAAATGCTACAGCCATAAAATTTAATGTATTTCAACAGGATTCAACATTAGTTATTGATAAAGATTTCCCGATTACAAAAGACGAAAAATTTCGGAATCAAATGGTAGTTGTAACAGTATATGTGCCTGTTGGCAGAAAAATTAAAGTTGAAAAAAATGTTTCAGCAAGTTCTCGCCGCAACAGTAACCTTCTTATTGTTACCGATAATGTTGAAAGAGCATGGAGGAAAGGAACAACTTATATTATGACAGAAGACGGTTTATACACAACTGATGGAAAAAAAGCAAGCCGCCACAATGATATTGATGACGAAGAAGATTATAATGATGGTCCGGATTTAAGAGATAAAAAGCCCGGTAAGAGAAGAATAATAATTGAAAGTGAAATATCAAAGAGGGAAAAAAATAAAAATATAAAAGCAGACAAAACCCCTGACGCTATTGTAATTCCAAAAGTTAAGCTTGCAAAAGAACAAGAAATGCCTTTGAAAGAAGTTAGTTGGAATGATGAATTTAATCTTGATGCAGGATATAACCATATTTCAATGAGTGCACAGTAAAACTTTGCTTTTGTTTTACAGCCATTAATTGCCTGAGTTGTCAGGTTAATTAATGGCTTTTTTTATGCTACTTTTGCTGCCTAAAACATCATAATGAAAACAACGCCTTTTACAGCTACTCATATTGAACTTGGCGCAAAGATGGCTGATTTTGCAGGTTTTAATATGCCGATTTCATATTCAGGAATAAACGACGAACATTTAACTGTAAGAAAAGCTGCGGGCGTGTTTGACGTTAGCCACATGGGCGAATTTATTTTAAAAGGAGATGGTGCTTTAGATTTGATTCAACGTATAACAACAAACGACGCATCCAAACTTTCAAAAGGTAAAATACAATATAGCTGTTTCACCAATGAACAAGGCGGAATAATAGACGACCTACTTGTTTATTGCCTTGAAGATAATAAATCATATATGCTTGTTGTAAATGCCGGTAATATTGATAAAGATTTGTCATGGATTAAAAAACACAATTCCGGCAATTGTGAAATAATAGATATTTCATCTAAAACCGGGCTTCTTGCGGTTCAGGGGCCGGAAGCAACAAAGTTGCTGCAACCATTAACAGACATGGATTTGCTAAATATGAAGTATTATACTTTCGCCAAAGGCGAATTTGCCGGAGTTGAAAATGTATTAATAAGCGCTACAGGATATACCGGAGCAGGCGGAGTTGAAATTTATTTTGAAGATAAAGATGATTCTGCAAAAAAGATTTGGAATGCAATTTTTGAAGCCGGGAAAAGCTATGGGATTAAACCTGTTGGGTTAGGCGCAAGAGATACCCTTAGGTTAGAAATGGGATTTTGCTTATACGGAAATGATATTGATGACACAACATCTCCGCTGGAAGCGGGATTAGGGTGGATAACAAAATTTACAAAGGAATTTACATCCTCAGATTTGCTAAAGCAACAAAAAGAAATCGGCATTAAACGTAAACTTATCGGCTTTGAAATGATTGACAAGGGTATAGCCCGTCATGGATATGAAATAACGGATGAAGCAGGGAAAACAATTGGCCATGTAACATCGGGAACACAATCTCCTTCCTTATCAAAAGCAATAGGCTTGGGCTATGTACGTGTTGACAATTCTTCCGTAGGAAATAATATTTTTATAAAAGTCCGCAATTCTTCTCTTAAGGCAGTTGTTGTAAAAATTCCATTTGTTTAATTTATGCCGAAACCTAATTTATACACAAGCCTTTCTCCTGCCTTATTGAATTTATATGATGTTAGCAACAGTATTGTTGTAATAATTGATGTATTGCGAGCTACATCTACTATTGCTGCTGCATTGCGCAATGGCGCAAGAAGTATAGTTCCGGTTGACAGTGTTGCAGAATGCATAAGAATAGGTAAGCAAATTGATGCTGTTACCGCCGGGGAAAGAGATGGAAAAATTGCAGAAGGTCTTCAACATGGAAACTCTCCTTTTGATTATCCTGAAAGTTTTATAAAAAACAAAACTCTTGTACTGACCACCACAAATGGAACAAGGCTGCTTCATATGGCTCTTGATAAAGGTGCAAAAGAAATTATTACAGGTGCATTTGCCAATTTAAATTCGGTAATAACTTACTTGAAAAAGAAAAAAATGCCTGTGGTGTTAGCCTGCGCCGCCTGGAAGGACAAGATAAATATTGAGGATGCTTTATTTGCAGGTGCAGTGATAGAAGAATTGCAGGATAAATTTTCAATTAATTGCGATTCATCAAAAATTGTTCATTCTCTTTATAAGTGCGCTATGCCTGATTTGTATGAGTTTATGAAAAGCAATCATGCATCCCATTACGAACGATTGTCCGGTTTTGGTTTACAAAAAGATATTGAGCATTGCCTAACATTCAATACTGCCGATGTTCTTCCTTTGTATAAAGAGGGGAAACTTATAAAAGCGGAAT
>JAFDXB010000114.1 GCA_018268175.1 Bacteroidota bacterium
TACCCCACCAGTAAGTATCAAGCATCATATCTCCTATTACCCCAACTTTCAGTGATGAAAAAGATTCAAAAAGTTGTTTAAAGTTCATTTTTCTTTTGATGTTTTGAAACTGCAAGATAATAAATCGGAATGCCGCAAAGAACAAGAATTAATCCCGGCCATGTGAAAGTGGGTTTAAATTTTATTAACAATGCACAAAAAGAAATTGCCATAATAATATATACTGCCGGCAAAACTGGATAGCCGAAAGCCTTATAAGGCCGTTCGGCTAATGGCCTCTTTTTCCTTAATATAAAAATTCCGCCAATTGTGATTGCATAAAAAAGCACCACCACAAAAGATATCATATCAAGAAGATCACCATATCTGCCGCTAAGGCATAACAATGAAGCAATAATACATTGTGCCCATAATGCAATTGCGGGCACATCATGCTTATTTAATGATGCGGTTTGGCGAAAAAATAATCCATCACATGCCATAGTATAATAAACTCTTGCACCGGATAAAATAAGCCCGTTGTTACATCCAAAAGTTGAAACCATTATCATAGCTGCAATAACATAAGCGCCAATGTTACCGAAAATCTTTTCACTTGCAGCAACAGCAACCCTGTCTTGCGGAGCAGATGCAATTTCCGGAAGAGTTAAAACACTTAGATACATAATATTCGCTGCAACATAAATCAGGGTAACAATCATTGTTCCCATAAATAAACTTAACCCTATATTACGTTTGGGATTTTTTACTTCACCGGCAATAAATGTTACATTGTTCCATGCATCGCTGCTGAAAATTGAACCTACCATTGCTGCTGCAATTGCACCCAAAATTGCACTTCCGGCAACGCCGCCAATTATACTGCCATTTGAACTCCGTGTTACCATCGTAAAACTCTCAGTCCAGTTAGTATTCCATATATCTGAATTGTCTGCCATTAAAAATCCGAATATTATTAAACCCAGTAACGATAATAGTTTCACGACTGTAAAAATGGTTTGAATAATTTTCCCGCCTCTTATTCCTTTCGTATTTATATATGTGAGGAATGTGATAATTGCTATAGATAAAAGTTGAGCAGGATATATTTTGAAAATACCAATAGTAGCAATTATATTTTCATCTTTAATTTCGAGGATATTAAAAAATGTTCCGGCAAATTTTGAAAACGCTACACCTACTGCTGCAATTGTTGCTGTTTGAATTACAGTAAATAAACTCCACCCATACAAGAAAGCGGCGAGTGGATTGTAAGCCTCCCTTAAATACACATACTGCCCTCCCGCTTTGGGAAACATTGCACTTAGTTCTCCATAACTTAATGCTGCAATTAAAGTCATAACACCGGTTAAAATCCATATAAGCAAAACCCAGCCGGCGCTTCCAACATTGCGAGTAATATCTGCACTTACAATAAATATCCCCGAACCTATCATTGACCCTGCAACTATCATTGTTGCATCAAAAAGGTTTAAAGTTGGCTTGAATGAATGCTTTTCCATTGTTAATATTTGGCTAAGCATAGTTACATAAAAAAAGAGCAACTTTTAATTGCTCTCAAATATTTTTTACTGCTTGTTTACTTTATAACGCATATCCGGTGTGCCGTCCTTTTTAAGTTTCTTTGATTTGTTTTCCTTATACCTTTTGTCAGGCGTACCATCCTTTTTTTTATGAACTACTTTCTTTTTCTTTACAGTTGTTATGGTCTTAAGGTCTTTGTTTGGTGTAGTTTGAGCCGGAGCAGTTACAGAGAAACAAAGAAGTATAATAAGAGCTGAAATTATTTTTTTCATTAGATTCTATTTTTTTAAATTAAGTTTTTCATTCATTCCTTTTATTACATCATCAGTAATGTTTAAAGTTGAATCTTTAAATACCATATAATCTAAACCATTCCCGGTAGTTAAAATATAGCTGAAGTTAAATTGTTTATTGTAATCAGATAAAAAATCTTTCAGTTGTTTCTGAAAATCCTCCATTGACCTGAAACTTTTTTCACTAAGTTTTTGAATCATGGTTTGCTTTTTATTGTCTATTTGTTGCTGCTGTTGCAGAAGTGAGTTTTGCATTCTTTCGGCATCTTCCTGAGTAATTGCGTTTCCTTTTTTTAAAAAATCATCTCTTTGTTTTTCAAGGCTGCCATAACCTGCCTGCCATTCATTTTCTATTGCTCTTTGTTCAGCCTCAAGTTCTTTTCGTTTGTTTTTGATAAAGGAAATTTTTTCATTTAATGAATCAAGTTCAATATACGCAATTAACGGTTGTGCTGCACCGTTGGCACTTTCTACTGCAGGGCGTGATGCAATTGTTTTTACAGGTACTTGGTCCTTTTTGTTAAAATGCAAAAAGAACAATACAGCTACAGCAATTATAAGAACGATATTTATTACCAAAGACAGATTTTTCATTTCAATTTTTTAGGCGGCAATTTACTCGATTAACGATTAATAAAGAATTGATATCTCTAATTTAGGAAAGGCTTAACGGGCATTGATACAGCAATAATGCTGATAGTAACAGATAGTAAACTTGTTAAGTGGATAATGGGGGATTCTCGGGTTATACCTATTTTTTGCCCCTTCCTAAAGTAAACATTCAACAAAAAACACAATAATTTGAAAAAGTAACTTAATGTATCATAATTAAAATATTTATTGATGTCAGGATTATATATGTACAATAGAATAAAACATGTTGAAATAACTGAAAAGGTAATAAACGCCTTCTATAAAGTGTATAATACGCTAGGTTATGGATTTCTGGAAAAGGTTTATGAAAACGCATTATTAATTGAACTCAGAAGTATGGGAATGATTGTTGAACAGCAACGGAGAGTAAAAGTCTTTTATAAAGGACTTGTTGTAGGAGACTACTACGCCGATTTATTATTAGAGGAAAAAGTTATTATTGAATTAAAGGCTTATGAAAAAATAAACGAACAAAATGAATTTCAGTTAATCAATTACTTAAAAGCTACCGGTATTGAAGTAGGGTTGCTAATGAATTTTGGAAAGAAACCGGAATTTAAACGAAAAGTATATTCAAAGGATTAAAAGTGGAACGCAGATGACGAAGGTTATCGGCATACGCATACCAAACCTAAATACGGATTTTGCGGATAAAGCAAATTGTCGCTGAAAGATTTTGAATTAAATCAATTATCTGCATTATCAGCGTCATCTGTGTCATCTGCGTTCTACAATCTGAACACGGATTTTGCGGATGACGCAGGTAGTCGCTGAAAATCTTAAATAATTTCCTGCATTCATCTGCATTATCAGCGTCATCTGTGTTATCTGCGTTCTAAAATTTGAACACGGATTTTACGGATGACGCAGGTAGTCGCCGAAAATCTTAAATAATTTCCTGCATTCATCTGCGTAATCAGTGTCATCTGTGTCATCTGCGTTCTATAATTTGAACACGGATTTTGTGGATGACGCAGGTAGTCGCCGAGAAATCTTGATTAATTTCCTGCATTCATCTGCATAATCAGCGTCATCTGTGTCATCTGCGTTCTATTATCTGAACACGGATTTTGCGGATGACGCAGGTAGTCGCTGAAAAATCTTAAATAATTTCCTGCATTCATCTGCGTAATCAGTGTCATCTGTGTCATCTGCGTTCTATAATTTGAACACGGATTTTACGGATGACGCAGGTAGTCGCTGAAAATCTTAAACAATTTCCTGCATTCATCTGCGTAATCAGCGTCATCTGTGTTATCTGCGTTCTATTATCTGAACATGGATTTTGCGGATGGCGCAGGTAGTCGCTGAAAATCTTAAACAATTTCCTGCATTCATCTGCGTAATCAGCGTCATCTGTGTCATCTGCGTTCTATTATCTGAACACGGATTTTGCGGATGACGCAGGTAGTCGCTGA
>JAFDXB010000115.1 GCA_018268175.1 Bacteroidota bacterium
TGGTGATAACACCAACAGCGGCAACACCAACGGGCGGCGAAAGTTATCTTTTTGTCGCCCTCGTTGGAGTTATCTCCAACGAGATTTGCGTTTGCTATTTGTGATAACACCATCAGCGGCGAAAAGAGAAACAATGTTAGCCGTTGGTGATAACACCAACAGCGGCAACACCAACGGGCGGCGAAAGTTATCTTTTTGTCGCCCTTGTTGGAGTTATCTCCAGCGAGATTTGCTGTTTGCTATTTGTGATAACGCCAACAGCGGCGGAAGGAGAAACAATGTTAGCCGTTGGTGATAACACCAACAGCGGCAACACCAACAGCAGCAACACCAACGGGCGGCGAACACCAACAGCGGCGAACACCAACAGCGGGGAACACCAACAGCGGAGGAGCGGCAAAATAAATGCGTGGATATTGCTGCCAACCAAAGAAATTTAAAATTTTTATCACATATACTTGGATAACTGTGCAAAAATTTCTATATTTTTGCTCTCTTTTATCCCAACCCTACCACAAAGACCATTTAATACAACAACGGTTAACTCATTGGTATGATTAAATCTCATTTGGGGTTACTCTTATTATTCTTATTGCTTTCCACTGCTCTGCAAGCGCAGGTTTCAATCTCTTACACTCCGCTTCCAAATGTGTGTAACAGCAATGCCAGAACCCTTATTGCAACAATAACCTCTCCAAATGGTATTCCCGCCACGGGAGTTAATACCCCTGTGCTTTATTACAAAGTTTCTTCAGGGCCTTATTATGCAATTGCCGGCGTTAAACAAACAGGCGATGACTGGAAATTTACTTTCGGCAGTGGCTTTATTCCGGGACAAATAATTTCATATTTTGTAATTGCCGCTGATAATGCAGGGAATTCTGCAGCTTTCCCCTCCGCAGGAGCAGCCACAACAGTAAACCCGTTGCAGTACTCAACTGAACCTGCTTCACCTAACTTTTATATTGTTCAAAATATTCTTAACAGCGGCGTTTATTACGTTGGCCGCGATATGCTTCCACCTAATTTTGTTACAATTACCGACGCTGTTAATGCTTACAACAACTCTTGCCTTAACGGGCCGGTTACTTTCCTGCTTGTAGATACCCATTCCGGAAAAGATGGTATCTCCGGCAATGGCCTTACTTACAGCACAAATGAAGTTTTCCCGATTGTAATTCACAACCCTCAGGCTAGCGCCACAAATACTCTTACAATTAAACCCGTAGATTCAACAGGAACTTCCCAGGCTGCCAATTACAATAAGCGGTTTGTTGTAATAAGAGGGACTTCAGGCGAAGCTTTATTTAAATTTAACGGAGCAGATTATGTAACTATTTCGGGCTACCGCCCAAGCGCTACAAACCCGAACACGCCTTATGTGTACATGTACAACGATAGCGAAGATGTTGCATCAACAGGGGTATGGATAGCAAGCAACGGTACTGATGCCGCCCTTAACAATACTCTTAAATATCTTGGAATAATCAATAAAGGGCCGCTAAAATCTTTCGGCGGAATTATAATTTCAAATTCCAACCTGCCGGGGCAACCGTCGGCTGTGCCTAATAGCAATAATACAATTGATAATAACATAACCTACGGTTCAATGTACGGCATAGGCGTTTTCGGTGGTGCCTCAAATGATGTGAATACCGTAATTACTAACAATACGGTTGGCACAAATACCGTTGGCCTCAAATCCGGCTTCCGCGGTATTTCTGTTGAAAACCAATCCAACATGAATATTGAAGGCAATAACGTGTTTGGCGTTGAATCTACAGTTATTTCCGGTGAACCCACCGCAGGTATTGCCGCTCTTGGAAATATCACCGGAGGAAAAATAGGCAGAAACAAAGTTTCAGATGTTAAAAACCTTACCGCAACAGAATCGCAAGCCGTTTACGGAATTGCAGTTTACCCTTCAAATGCAAATACAGGGCTTAGAATTCAGAACAACATGGTGTGGAATATTCTTAGCTATGGTGTTAAAGAAATGCCCGAGCGCAATGCTCATGGTATTGCCATACTGTCCGGTTCAGGCTATAAAATTTATCATAATTCTATTCACCTTACAGGAGCGCAAACTTTGTTGAGTGGCGGGCTTTCTTCTGCCTTGTTTTTGGGCGGTGATGTGTCATCATCAACATCTCTTGATGTGAGAAACAACATTCTTTCAATGAGAATGACTAAAGGTTTGCGTTATTCTATTTATGCGGTTCATACCTCACCTATAATTTTTGCAAATATTGATTACAACGATTACTATACTTCAGGTTATGTAGGCTACCTTGCCGGGCAGCGAAACACTCTTGCCGAATGGCAGGAATCAACCGGGCAAGACAATAATTCTGTTGCAATTGACCCAAAATTTGTAAGCAATACGGATCTTCATCTTCAACAGTCAACACCTCTTGAATCACGTGGTGTAGGCGGATTGGGTGTAACAGTTGATATAGACAATGAAACACGCCCCGTAACTCCTCCAAAACCTGACCCCGGGGCAGATGAAATTTCACCAATGCCCTGCTCATCAAATAATGGCGGTACAATAACTTCAAACAGAAAGGATGTATGCTTTACCGGAGCTGCAATTTTATCAGCAAAAGATTTCTCCACCGGCGGTGGAATTGATTATAAATGGCAGGTTTCTACAGATGGAACCAACTTTACAAACCTTGCCGGAATTCTTGACCCAAATATTGCATATCCTCCCGCAATTACAAACGATGCATATTACAGGCTGCAGGTAACATGTAACAGCGGCACTCCGGGATATTCTAACGTTATTTATATGCCTGTTTTAAAACCGGCAATAACATCTGCCACAGCTAATGCACAGCGCTGCGGCTCGGGAACTGTAAACCTTTCGGCAACAGCAGGGCCGGCTACAGGAAGCCCCGTAGTTAAATGGTACGATGTGCCAACAATGGGAACTCCACTTGCAACATCAAATAATTTTACAACTCCATTTTTAACTGCCAACACACAGTTTTATGCAGAAGCACAAATGGGTGGAACGGCAGGTGTTGTCGGACCTGTTAGTCCGCTTGCTTCGGGGCTTTCAAATGTTATTAGCAGCCCCTCAACTTTTAAAGTAAACTTTGATGTGCTTGCACCTACAACACTTGTTTCGGTTGATATGTTCCCGGCAGAATTAAATATGAACTGCACTATCGGTGTATTCAAATCTGATGGAACACCAATGGTTACTGTTAACTTCACTACCACTGTAGTGGGAACGGCTGCTGCTCCCGTAAAACAAACTGTAGTTTTAAATGTTCAGTTGCCTGTGGGCCAAGGCTATTATCTTTCAGATGCATCCGGCAACGGAAGATTCCCAGGACGCGGCTTCTTTCAAAACCAGGGAGGAGCAAGTTATCCTTACAATTCATCAGACATAAGAATAACCGACAACGCCTGGGGCCCGGCCGCTTACCTTTATTACTACAACCTGAAGTTTTCAAGTGCATGCCCTTCTCCAAGAAAGGTTGTGCCCGTTACAATAAATCCGCCACCGGCGATAACAATAACTGCTACGGCAGACAGTATTTGCTCAGGCGGATCAACTACATTAAAAGTTACCAGCCCTAATAGTAATTATATTTATTCGTGGATGCCCGGCAACAGGGTAGGAAGCTCTATTACTGTAAGCCCTACAATAAATACAATTTATACAGTTAAAGCTAACGATGGTGTGTGTGGAACTACAGGTGCAATAAAAATAAACATCAAGGCTATGCCTGAACCTGTATTTGTACATGCAGATACAATTAAATGTTTTGAACAACCCGCAATTAAACTTGATGCAACCGGAGGCTCGGTACGTGGTGAGGTAATTTTACAGGAAGATTTCAACCTGCCTCTTACTCCATATACCAGTGGCTCAACAACCGCCTGGCTGAGATCACCTTCTTCAGGGGTTTCATCATTTCAGCAGTTGCCGGCAGGTTCGCCATTATTCAGCATGGCAACTTTTAGTAACGACAGTACCACATTTATCGGTTTAAACGGCGATACCCGTTCAAATATATCAGCAATGATAAGAACGCCAAAGCTTAACATGGCTGCTTTCAGCACCGTAACAATGACGTTCTATTACAGATGGGACGGCTTCCCTTCAGATATTTTTGATGTGCAGGTTTGGAGCAAACCAACAGGTAACCCTGCTAATACTTTCGATGATACGGACTGGACAACAGTATGGAATTCGGCAATAAAATACTTATATGCACCTTTTTTCAAAGCCACAATTGACCTTTCTGCTTACGCAGGAAAATCGAATGTGTACGTAAGATTCAGATATAAAACTTACGATGGGTTTTTGGCTGCTTTCGATAATGTGCTGATAACCGGGAACGATCTTGCACCTTCATTTACATGGGGCCCGGCAACAGGCTTATTTACCGATGCCGCGGGCACAATTCCTTATACAGGCGGCGTGTCACCGGTTGTATATGCAGCTCCCGACAGCACCAGAACTTTCACTGTTTCATCAACAGGAATTACAGGTTGCAGTTCTTCATCAACAGCAAGGGTTCGCATACGCGAAACAGCAGGCGACATCAGCGGCGATAACACTATCTGCGGCGGTGGCTCTTCTAATATCACTGTTAAGCTTTTTGGCAATGCTCCATGGAGTATTACTTATACAGATGGAACAACATCAACAACAATAAACAATATAACAGACCCGGTTTACACAATTACTGTTTCACCGCTTGTGGCATCGGTTTATACCTTAACCGCTGTATCTGATGCAAACTGCAGTGCCCGTCCCTCTAAAATCACAGGCTCTGCTACAATATCTTTTACTTCGCCCGGCGTATCATCGTGGGTGGGTGTAAATACAAACTGGTTCGATCAGGCTAACTGGTGCGGCTTTGTTCCTGATGCTACAACAAAAGTTATTATTCCTACAGGCTCAACTGCATATCCTGAAATTGATGGTATTGCTGCCGCCAAAGAAATATCTGTAGCCACAAACGCAAAACTTACAATAAAAGGAAATGGTTCCCTGTCGGTAAAAGAAGCCTTTGCAAACAACGGCACTTTTAAAAATAACGGCGCCTTAATTCTTGATGGCACTGCATTGCAGGTGTTTCCTACAGGTAACGGAACTATTACCGATATGAATATTCTTGACATAAATAACACAGTTGGTGTTACATTAAACAAGAAGATGAGAATAACCGGAAAACTACGCCCACGTGCAGGTACAATAACTGTTACAGATACAATTTTTATTGCTTCAACTTTCGATTCAACTGCAAGCATTACAAAGGCAGGAAGCCAGTTTGTTTATACAGGCAATGGTAAGTTTACTGTTGAACGTTTTATTCCCGACCACCGCAAAGCATGGCAGTTGTTATCAGCCGCCACATTCGGGCAGTCAATCCGCGAAGCGTGGATGGAAGGCGCAACTTACCCTTTACAAAATTTAAAACCCGGTTATGGTACAATTACAACCAGCGAATTGCCAAATGCACTGGTTCAGGGATTTGATATTTATACTCCTTTAGGTTCCACCGTTAAGGTGTATAACCCGGCAACAAACGGCTGGGATGGTGTGCCGACAGTTAACAACGCTGTATCACAACCGAACGGTTACCTTATTTATGTTCGCGGCGACAGAAGCGTAACAGATGCAGTAACTCCTGCAAATAATGTTATCCTTCGATCTACCGGAAAAATATATTCGCCAACAAACCCGGCGCCGGATGTAAGCGTTGCTACAGGCAGGTTTCAGAGCATTGGCAACCCTTATGCATGTGCAATTGATTTTACTGACGTAAGAACTATATCAACAAATGTGGATGCTAAATTCTATGTTTGGGATCCTGTTCTTACAGGCTCCAGCGGCAATGGCGGTTACCAAACTATAAGTGCAGTTAATGGCTGGAAACCCGTTCCGGGAAGTTCAAAATATCCTTCAACAATTCCGGTTACAACAATTGAATCGGGGCAGGCATTTATTGTTTACAGCACCTCCGGTGGAACGGTGCGCTTTTCGGAAAATAATAAAGTGGAAGGCAGCAATATGCGTTTCAGGCCCGAAGGCGGCGGCAGTTTCCTTCGCGGATGGCTGTATTCCGGGGCTACAGTTATGGATGGAAACGTAATTGCTTTCAGCGATGATTATTCTAATAACTACGATGCTGATGATGCATTGAAGATGTCGTCGTCAACACAAAGTTTCGGTATAAAATCGGCAGGAAAAATAATGGCCGTGGAAGCACGTAAACATGTGGTAACTACAGATACTGTTTTTTATTCAATGAAGAATATGAAAACAGGCAATTACCGTTTTGAGTTCAGCGAAGAAAACCTTGATCCGTTTATTACCGCAAAGCTTATTGATAATTTCACCGGTATTGAAACACCGCTTCAATTGAATGGCACAACAACGTACGACTTCAGTATTTCAAATACTTCCGGCAGCAATGCCGAAGGGCGTTTTATAATTGTATTTGGCCCCGCAAGGCCTTTGCCGGTTACCATTTTAAATGTTGAGGCAGTAAAACAACAAAATTCTGTTCAGGTAAAATGGACGGTAGCAAATGAGGTAAATGTTGAAAATTATGATGTGCTGCATTCCGTGGATGGAATTAACTTCACTGCAATAAACAGCACTGATGCCAATGGCGGCCCCGTATATACTTTCACACATCTATCGCCGGTGGCGGGATATAACTATTACCGGATAAGAAGTAAAGATATTTCGGGAGAGGTAAAATACAGCGATATTGTAAAGGTGAAGTTTGAACTGCCGTATGTAATAAATGTTTATCCCAATCCTGTTACAGGCAGCAATTTAAATGTAAAAATTTCGGGTATTGCCTCCGGCAGAATTAAGATGATGCTAATAAATAATCTAGGCCAGCCGGTATGGCAGAAAATCCACGAGCATATTGGTAGTACAGATTTAATAACAATTCCGGTAGGCGGTTTACCTTCGGGGAATTACAAATTAATTATTTCAGGCGAGGGGATGAAAGAGGTGGTTTCGGTGGTGGTGAGTGATTGATTTACGATTTACGATTGTGTGATTTTAGATTGACGATTTTAGATTTTAGATTGACGATTTTAGATTTACGATTTTAGATTTTAGATTTTAGATTGTGTGATTTACGATTTTAGATTTTAGATTGTGAGATTTTAGATTTTAGATTGACGATTTACGATTTTGTGATTAAGGAAAATCAAGAAATCAAAAATCAAGAAATCAAGAAATCAAGAAATCCAAAATCAAGAAATCAAAAAATCAAAAATTGACGATTGTATGATTTTAGATTTTAGATTTTAGATTGTGGGATTTTAGATTGACGATTTTAGATTGTGGGATTTTAGATTTACGATTTTAGATTTACGATTTTAGATTGACGATTGTAAGATTGGGAACAATCAAGAAATCCAAAATCAAGAAATCAAAAATTTACGATTGTGGGATTTTAGATTTTAGATTTACGATTGACGATTTTAGATTTTAGATTGTGTGATTTTAGATTTACGATTGGGAAAAATCAAAAATCAAGAAATCAAAAAATCCAAAATAAAGTCCTAAATTTAATTGAAGTGTTTAAGAAATTGTGAGTATGGAAGTACAAATTAAATTACGTACAAAGAAAATAGGCTTGGAAGTTATAAAGCTGATAGATGAATTACCTAAAAAAGATTCGGCGTGGGCTATTGCAAAACAAATTGTGCGTAGTTCAACATCAATCGGGGCAAATTATAGAGCCGCTTGCCGTGCTAAATCATCAAAAGATTTTATTTATAAGTTAAAAATTGTTGAAGAAGAAGCTGATGAAACGCAGTATTGGCTGGAAATTTTAGAAGAAAGTAAATTGATTACCCCTGCCCGAATTGAAAAATTAAAAATCGAAGTAAACGAAATCGTTTCAATAGTTGTAGCTTCAATAAGAACTGCAAGTGATAGGAAATTATAAATATTATTTTCGATTTACGATTTTCGATTTACGATTTTAGATTGACGATTGTGGGATTTTAGATTTTAGATTGACGATTATGTGATTTACGATTTTAGATTTTAGATTTTAGATTGACGATTGTATGATTTTAGATTTTAGATTTTAGATTGTGTGATTGACGATTTTAGATTTTAGATTGTGGGATTTTAGATTTTAGATTTACGATTGTGAGGTTTGGGAAAAATCCAAAATCAAAAATCAAGAAATCAAGAAATCCAAAATCAAGAAATCAAAAATTTACGATTGTGGGATTTTAGATTTTAGATTGGAGAGTGGATTTTTTGATGTAGATAAAAACCCTTCAAAAAAGGCAAGTTCGTCTGTGCCTGCTTTATCAGCAAATTGTTTTAAATATTTCTGTACTGAAATTCTTGGAGTGTAGTCTCTTAATACTGTCCCTGTATGGATGGGCATTTTTTTCAATACATTGTTCAATAAACCTTCAAACTTACTTACAGCATGGTATTTGTAACAGCACAAGTGTCGCGATGCATGTGGCTTTGGATGGCAAAACACATTTAAGTGAAGGCGGGGCATTTTGGACTGAAGAATTCTTTGGCTGTATTTATCATCGGGAAAATGATGACAGCCTCTTTGGTTTTGATGATATAATTGATAGCGATACCGTAGAATTAAAATAAATGTAATTTCGTATTATGAAAGATGACGTTATAAATACTGATACTAAAAATGGCAATGAAATACCTATGCCAAAGAAAGTTATTAAGAATATGGTAAGTAAATTTCAAAGTGCCGGAGATGGTAAATTTGTTACAGTTGATGAATTAAAAGCCCTTCGTGAAAAAAAGAAAGCCCGTCAAAATTCTTCCAAATAAATTGTATTTCCCTCCACTTTAATTACTTTAAAAGCACTCATGCTCTGAAATAATACTTCTTGTTCGGGTGCATGGGATGATACATTTTCTATAAGTCTGCCAGTTTTTGATTGAATGTTAAACTGGGTAAATCAAGAAATCAAAAAATCCAAAATCAAAAAATCCAAAATCAAGAAATCAAAAATCAAGAAATCAAAAAATCCAAAATCAAGAAATCAAGAAATCAAGAAATCCAAAATCAAAAAATCAAAAATCAAGAAATCAAGAAATCAAGAAATCAAGAAATCAAAAATCAAGAAATCAAAAATCCCCCATTTCCCGTTTTCCACATTTTTCCCACAACGAAAATTCCCCGAAAAAAATACCCCGTAATTGCAAAAATTAGGTTAATTTCAAGCCCTGTTTGCAACGCCATTTTATGAAATATTGCCCAAAATGGTGAAATGCACGCCTGTAAAGGGTTTTATTAAATTATACCGTTTATTAA